>JBDNIB010000074.1:0-9614 GCA_041688535.1 Prosthecobacter sp. | reverse complement strand
CGTCCAGCAGGTCGTATGGAAGGCAGGCGTCATCGGTTTAAGGCAGTGGAAGTCACGGACATTCTTTGACACGCAGCGCGTTCCTATGGATGAAGTCTTTCCAGAAACACCATGTTCGCAACCGCTGATTCCCTCACCGATGCCGCCGCCGCTGCATTGCTGGAGGATGTGCTGCTGCCGAAAGAATACGGCAGCGAGCAGGCCGGCGATGTCATGGGCGCTTATCGACTGATCGAAAAACTGGGCGAGGGCGGCTTTGGCATCGTGTGGCGCGCGGAACAGACGCAGCCGGTGCAGCGTGAGGTGGCGCTGAAGCTGCTGAAACTGGGCATGGACTCGCGTCAGGTGCTGGCACGGTTTGAGCAGGAACGCCGGGTGCTGGCCACCATGGAGCACCCCGGCATCGCCATGATGTTCGACGCAGGAGTAGCCCCGGACGGTCGGCCGTATTTTGTGATGGAGCTGGTGCGTGGGGTGGCGATCACCACCTTCTGCGACGAGCATGAGCTGCCCCTGCGGCAGCGCATCACGTTGTTTCGGGAGGTTTGTCTCGGCGTGCAGCACGCGCATCAGAAAGGGGTCATCCACCGTGATCTCAAGCCGTCGAACATCCTGGTGACCGAGCTGGATGGCCGCCCCGTGCCGAAGATCATCGACTTTGGCATCGCCAAAGCGCTGGCCACGGACCGCATGGCGGCGCTCACGCTCTCGCTGCAAGCGGATGTCATCCTCGGCACGCCGCAGTACATGTCCCCCGAGCAGATCGCCGATCTGGGCAGCGTGGACACTCGCAGCGACATCTATGCGCTCGGCGCGCTCTTGTACGAGATGCTCACCGGCAGCCCGCCCTTTGACCCGGAAAAAATGCGCTCGGCGGGAGCGCAGGAAATGCGGCGCATGGTGCGTGAGCTGCGGCCGAAACGGCCTTCCACCCGCCTGAGCACCCGCCGGATCGCCGCGCTGCCGGAGGCGCGGCAGGCAGACCGCACGCGGCTGCCGGCCGATCTGGACTGGATCACGCTGTGCGCGCTCGAAAAAGAACCGTCACGTCGCTACCAGAGTGCCACGGAGTTTGCCACCGATTTTCAGCGCTTTTTGGATCATGCGCCGGTCGCCGCGCATGCGCCCAGCAGGCGTTGCATCGCCACGCGCTGGATGCTGCGGCATCGCATCGCCTTCGCGGCAGCCTGCGTGAGCGCACTGGCTCTCATCGTCGGCACCGGGGTGGCGGTGTGGCAGGCCGGGCTGGCCCGTGCGGCCCAGACGCGTGCCGAGGCTGAATCCGAGCGCAGCCGTGAGACAGCGGATTTCCTCACTCACATGCTTGCCGGTGTCGCCAATGAGGTACGTAATGGCCGCAATCCCGAGGCGCTGCGGCTGGCGCTCATCAGCAGCCAGCAGCGCATTGAGCAGATGCGTCAGGACGCGGATTTACAAATCGAGCTCATGGGCCAGGTCGCGCGCCTGTTTGACGCCATGAGTGACCGCAGGCTCTGCGTGAATGCGCTGGGCAAATGCGCAGAGCTGACCACCGCGCGCCATGGGGCAGAAAGCGCCACGGCCCGCGCTGCCGCCTTCCGCCTCATTTTCATGGTGGTCGATCATGGCAACAGAATCGAAGCCGTGGGCCTGCTCAAGGATCTGCTCGCGAACATCGAGCAGCATGAGGGACGCGGCAGCGAAAACTGGTTCAAGGCGCAAAGCTTGCTCGTGCGCGCGTGGATCAAACTGCGCCGCGGCCAAGATGCGGTGCAGGTCGCCACCGCAGCAGCAGACGAGGCACGGCGGCACAAAATCGACGGCACGGCCCTGCACGTCGTGCTCATGTCTCGCGCGGAAGCGTTGGATGCGGCGCACGAGTTTCAGGCCGCTGACCAGCAGGTCGATGAATGCATCGCCCTTGCCAAGGAGCGCGGCGACTTCGCCACGCACAGGGCGGAGTTCGACATGCGCCGGGTGGAGATCCAGGACCACAGTGGCGACCATGCCAAGGCGGCCGACTTGCAGGAGGAGGTCGTGAACCGGCACAAATCACAGCCGTTCGAAACCAGCCTGCTCAATCAGATGCTCTGGCTGGCAGACCTCGAAAACCATGCACGACGTCACGCCGCAGCCATTGCCCACGCGCGCGAAGCCCTTGATCTCATCAACGCGCGCAATGCCGCCGCGCCGACGGATGACGTGGGGGGCAACACGCTGCGGGAGGAGATGTTGAAGGCATTTGAGATCAAGGCGGCCGCGCATCGCAGCCTGAAGCAGCCGGACGAGGCCATCGCCACGGCGCAGGAGGCGCTACAGGTGGCGAAGCAGGGTGGCAATCAAACGCTGCGCAGCCGGGCGCTGCTCGCACTGGCGCAGTCGCATGAGTCTGCCGGCCATCTGGAGGAAAGCTGGCAGTTTCATCATGAGCGCTATGAGCTGCATGCCGCGCACAACGCCACTCATAAAAACCGCCTGGAGGATGTGGAGGCCATGATCAGCATTCGTTTGCGACAGCAACGACCGACGGATGCGCTGGAGCATGCGCGTGAAGGCTGGCGGCAAATCCTCGCCGAGTCTTCCTCGCAGTTGGAGCCTGAATTCGTGGCTGATTGGGCCGACATCGCCATGAAGGTCTGGAAAGCCTGCTGCAAAGCCGATTCGACTGCCACGCCGCCGGAAGAGCTCGCCGCCTGGGAACGGGTGGCACACAAACCGAAGGGTTAGCCTTCCAGCAGGTAGCCGGTGGCGAGAGTCTGAAAGCGACTCACCTCATGCGCGGTCTTTTCCGCGTCCCAGCCGAGTTCAGCGGCCATGAGCGCCCCCACGCGTGGCGCGGCGGCCATGCTGGACTGCGCGTCGAAGAGAAGTGAGCGGCTGCGGCGGGCGAGGACATCGCCCACAGTGCGGGCCATCTCGTGGCGCACATGGAAGACGACTTCGGCGGCGGTGAGTTCCAGCTTGGGATGCACTTTTTCGGCTAGGGCGGGCTGCTGACGCATCAAATCGCGAATCTCCGCCGCATCGCTGCCATAAACGGCCAGAGGGTCGGTTTGATCGAGCACGGTGGCGCTGCCGTGGATCATCAGCTCATGCGTGACACAGCGCTTGAGGCCGATACCGCCGATCATCTCGGCGTGGTCGATGACATCCTCCGCCATGCGGCGATATGTCGTCCATTTGCCGCCAGTGATGGTGATGAGGCCGGAGTCGGATACGAGGATGGTGTGGTCGCGAGAGAGCGCGGCGGTGGAGTCGGCGTTCTTCATCGCCACCAGCGGGCGCAGGCCGGCGTAAATGCTCAGCACATCGCGCGGACGCGGATCGCGGGTGAGGTAGCGTGCGGCGTGGGTCATCAAAAACTCGATTTCCTCCGGCAGTGCCCGTGGTTCGACGCTGACGCGCTCCACCGGCGTGTCGGTGGTGCCGATGATGACGCGGCCATGCCACGGCACGGCGAACAACACACGCCCGTCATCCGTCTTCGGGATCATGATGGCCGAAGCACCCGGTAAAAACTCGCGCGGCAGCACCAGATGCACGCCCTGGCTCGGTGCCACGATGTTTTCCGCCTTTTGATCGTCCATCTGGCGCACGGCATCCACAAACACGCCGGTGGCGTTGATCACGCACTTCGCGCGGATCTCGTGCTGCGCGCCGGTTTCCACGCATTCGGCCCGCACGCCGATGACATGGCCGTTTTCCTTCATCAACCCCACGCAGCGCGTGTGATTGAGCGCCACCGCACCGTGATTCACCGCCGTGCGGGCGAGGTGGATGGCGAGCCGTGCGTCGTCGAACTGACCGTCATGATAGATCACGCCGCCGTCGAGGCCTTCCGTCTCCAGCGTGGGCAGTTGCTCGATGATTTCCTCCCGCGTGAGATACCGCGACGGCTCCAGCCCGAGCTGGCCAGCCAGCGTGTCATAGACCTTCAAGCCGATGCCGTAGAACGGCCCTTCCCACCAGTGGTAGCTCGGAATGACAAAGGGCAGGCTGTGGACGAGATGCGGCGCATTGCGCACCAGCAAGCCACGCTCCCGCAGGGCCTCCAGCACCAGCGAGACGTTCCCCTGCTTCAAATAACGCACGCCGCCATGCACCAGCTTCGTGCTGCGACTGGAAGTGCCCTTGGCAAAATCCGACTGCTCGATGAGCACCACCGAATGGCCGCGTGATGCCGCATCCACCGCCGCGCCGAGGCCCGTGGCCCCGCCGCCGATGATGGCGATGTCAAACGGCCCGCTTTGGGCGGCGAGCTGTGAAAAGAGGCGGTCACGGTTCATGCTGCTGACAATAGACCGCCCCGAGCCGACGTTCCATCCTCATGCGCATCCTTTTTTGCCTCCTCGCCCTGTCCATCGCGGCCACCGCACAAACGCCGCGCACCAAGCGCCCCAAGGATGCGCCGCCGGAGCTGCGCATGCTGGTGCCTGGCTTTGAAATCAAAGAACTGCCCGTCAAGCTCACGAACCTGGTGAACCTGCAATACCGTCATGACGGCGTGCTGGTGGCGCTCGGCTACAACGGCAACATTCATCTGCTGCGGGACACGGATGGCGATGGACTCGAAGACAACGCCACGTTGTTTTGGGCGGGCAAGGGCAAGGTCACCGCGCCCATTGGCATGGATCTCGCGCCAAAGGGCACGCCGCATGGAGACGCGGTGTTTTTCGCCTGCAAGGGCAAGGTCATGATGGTCACGGATCGTCATGGCGATGGGAAGGCCGAAGAGGAAAAAATCATCGCCGAAGGCTGGCCGCTGGCATTTGCCGGGGTGGACACGGCGAGCGTTTGCTATGATCCAAAAGACGGCGCGGTGTTCTTTGGTCTCGGTGTGCGTCTCTACAACAACGCCTACGAGTTCGATGCCTTCGGCAAGGCGCACAACGATCTCAGCAGCGAACGCGGCGCGATCCTGCGCATCGCGCCCGACTTCAAATCGCGTGAAAAACTCTGCACCGGCGTGCGCTGGCCCATCGGGTTGCGTTTCAACGCGAACGGCGATCTGTTTTGCACCGATCAAGAAGGCGCGACGTGGCTGCCGAACGGCAATCCCTTCGATGAACTGCTGCTCATCGAGCGCGGCAAGCACTACGGCTTTCCGCCACGCCATCCGCCGCATCTGCCGGATGTGGTGGATGAGCCGAGCGTCTATGACTATGATCCGCAGCATCAGTCCACCTGCGGTCTGCGTTTCAATGAAGGCGTGAACGGCGGCCCGCACTTCGGCCCCGAATTTTGGAAGGGCGATGCGCTCGTCGCTGCCGAGTCACGCGGCAAAATTTACCGCACCAAGCTGGTCAAAACACCCGCGGGCTATGTCGCACACAACAGCATCATCGCGTGCATGAACCAGCTCGCGGTGGATGTCACCGTCTCGCCGCGTGGCGATTTGCTCGTCGCCACGCACAGCGGCGATCCTGACTGGGGCACGGGACCGGAAGGCATCGGCAACATTTTCGTCATCCAATATACCGACAAAGCCGCGCCGCAGGCGGTGCTGGCGTATGCGACGGAGGCGAATCGCTTTGAGGTACAATTCGACAAACCATTGAAGGCCGAGGTCAAGGAGGTCAGGCTCGCACGCGGGCTGTTCACTCGGCCCGGAGATCGCTTTGAAACCATGTGGCCCGGCTACGAGGTCATCCAGCTGCAGCAGGCCATGCCAGTGACGCAGGTGAAGGCGACGGACATCCGACAGTATGAAAATCTATTGTCCTTTGAAGTGCCGAAGCAAAGCGCGGTGGAGCATTTTGCCGTTCAATTGGGCGCAGAGTCGGAGGTAGAGGTCGAACTGCGCGGCGTGGCCGTGTGGTCGGGCGAACTGGATGGCCATTGGATGCCGCATCTCGATCCACAAGTGTCGAAGGAACTGCTCGGCGGCCAGTTGCCGGCGCTGCATCAGCATCATGAGACAACGTTGCTGACGCGGCTGGATCTTTGGAAAATGCTGCAGCCTGCGATTCAACCAGGCGCGGCGCTCGATTACGAACCGGAGCCGGAAGAGGTGACGATCTGGATTTCCAACTCCAAGACGCCCTTCACCGCGCAGATCGGTGGCAAAGAGCACGCCTCCCAGCTCGGGCAGATCACGCATGATGTGATGCACACGTTCGTGCCACGGCCAAACACGCCGCTTGATTTACGCATCAGTTTCAGGACTGACGACTGGCCCGATTTCCGCATCACCTACCGCACCAAGCAAGACCCCAGGCGTGATCGCGCCCTGCCGCTGCGCCGTTTTTTGCTCCCGTGGGCACGCCCGGAGGAGACGCCCGGCATCACCACCGCGATCCCGCGACCAGAAATCCAGGGCGGCGACTGGAAGCATGGCCGCGAGCTGTTTTTCAGCGACAAAGCGCTCTGCTCGAAGTGTCACAGCGTGCGCGGCAGCGGCGGCAAGATCGGCCCTGATCTGAGCAACCTCACCAGCCGCGATTACAACAGCGTGAAGCGCGACATCGTTGATCCCAGCGCGTCGCTGAATCCCGAATATCTCACACAGGAGGTCAAACTGAAGAACGGCAGCACCCACACCGCCGTGCTGCGTGATGATGGCACGGAGGTCATCCTCGGTCTCGGCGCGGGTGTGGAGATGCGCGTGAAACGCGACGACATTGCCGAACAAAAGGCGCTCAAAGCCTCGCTCATGATCCCAAAGCTCGATGCGGTGCTCGGCGCGGCCGATTTTCGCGATCTCATGGCCTACCTGCTCACCGAACCGCCGCTGATGGGCAGTTATTCCACTGCCGAGCCGATGCCGGCGAAACGCACACGCGCGGAAATTGACGGCGTGCTGGTGGGAGCGCCGAATCCACCGCTAGCGATGCGTCCGCTGCATGTCGTGCTCGTTTCCGGGAAGAAGGATCACGGCCTGGGCGAGCATGATTACCCGCGCTGGCGGCAGGTTTGGTCACGCCTCTTCACGCTGGCAGAAAAAACTTCGATCTCCCTCGCGGAAGACTGGCCCAGCGCCGAGCAGTGGCAGCAAGCCGATGCCGTCGTGTTTTTCCGTAAAGGCGACTGGTCCGCCGAGCGAGCGCAGGATTTCGACGCCTTTCTCAAGCGCGGCGGCGGTGCCACTTTCATCCATTGGAGCCTCGAAGCGGGCGATCAAGCGCCCGCTCTCGCCCATCGGCTTGGTCTGGCGTCGGATCGGAAGCAGACCAAGTACCGCCACGGCCCGCTGAGCCTAGTCTTCGACACGCATCCCATCGCCCGGAACTTCACCCGCGCTGATTTCACCGACGAGATTTACTGGAACCTCGTGCCATCGGACAAGACCCCGGTGCAAGCCTTCGCACAGTCCGACGATCATCCGCAGATGTGGACGCAGGAGCCCGCCGGCGGCGGCCGCATCTTCGTGACCCTCGGCGGCCACTACTCCTGGAATTTCGATGACCCGCTCTTCCGCACGCTCGTTCTGCGCGGCATCGCGTGGAGCGTGCAGGAGCCGGTGGACCGCTTCAACAACTTGATTGAGGCGGGGCTGGAGTGAATGGCTTGATTGCCGCCCGCAAATCGTTAGCCTCCGCCTCCCAACTCAACCCATTACCCACACATATCATGTCCGACATCGCTCTCGCCAAAGGTGAAAAATTTCTCGCAGACAACGCCGCTAAAGAAGGCGTGACCGTCACCGCCAGTGGCCTGCAATACAAAGTCATCACCCCCGGCACCGGCAAGAGCCCGAAGGCCACCGACACCGTCGAAGTCCACTACGAAGGCACGCTGATCGACGGCACCGTCTTCGACAGCAGCTACCGCCGGAAAGAAACCATCGAGTTCCCCCTGAATGGTGTCATCGCCGGCTGGACCGAAGGCGTGCAGCTCATGCAGGAAGGCGCGAAGTATCGCTTCTACATCCCTTCCAAACTCGCCTACGGCCCGCGTGGCGCGGGTCGCGACATCGGCCCGAATGAGGCGCTGATTTTCGACGTGGAGTTGATCAAGGTGAAGTGATCTGCCTTTGACCACGCATCCAACGAGGGCAGAAACAAGGGTTCCTTTTTCTGCCCTTTTTGTTTTTATGCGCTGATCCCCCGCCCGCCTTCCTTCATGCCCGCCAAGCTCACCCTCTCCCAGCTTTCCAGCCTCCTCTTCCGCGCCTGCGATGATCTGCGCGGGAATATGGATGCCTCGGAGTACAAGGAATACATCTTCGGCATGTTGTTCCTGAAGCGGCTGAGCGATCTCTTCGACCAGGAGCAGGAAAAGCTCGCCAAGGATCTCAAAGAGCGCGGCATGAAGCCCAGCTCGCCAATCCCGACAAATACACCTTCTTTGTTCCGCCCGAGGCTCGGTGGGCCCACATCCGCCATCTCAAGACCAATGTCGGCACCGCTTTGAACAAGGCGCTCGAAGCCATCGAAGATGCCAATGTCGAGAGCCTGGAGTACGTGCTCAAGCACATCAACTTCAACCGCAAGATCGGCCAGCGCACCCTCGACGACGACACGCTCTCGAATTTCGTGCAGAACTTCGAGAAGATCCCGCTGCGGGACGAGAACTTCGAGTTCCCCGATCTCCTCGGTGCGGCCTATGAATACCTCATCAAGTTCTTCGCCGACTCCGCAGGCAAGAAGGCGGGCGAGTTTTACACCCCGGCGGATGTCGTGCGCGTCATCACGAAGATCCTCGCGCCCGAGCCCGGCATGAGCATCTACGACCCGACGTGCGGCTCCGGCGGCATGTTGATCCAGACACGCGACTACGTGCGCGAGTGTGGCGGCGATCCGCGCGACCTCTCGCTCAATGGCCAGGAGAGCATCGGCACCACCTGGTCCATCTGCAAAATGAACATGCTCCTGCATGGCATCCCGCACGCCGACATCCGGCAGGAGGACACCCTGCGCCACCCGCAGCACAAGGCGGATGGCGGTGAGCTGAAGCGCTTCGACCGCGTCGCGGCGAATCCGCCCTTCTCGCAGAACTACATCAAGAAGGACATCGACAAACCGGGGCGCTTTGTCGTCTGGCTGCCGGAGAAGGGCAAGAAGGCCGACCTCATGTTCGTGCAGCACATGATCGCTGTGCTGAAGGCGGACGGGAAAATGGCCACCGTCATGCCGCATGGCGTGCTCTTCCGGGGCGGTGAAGAAAAAGAGGCGCGCAAATACTTCATCGAGCGCGGCTGGCTGGAGGCCGTTATCGGTCTGCCGGCCGGTTTATTTTATGGAGTCTTCGCTGTCCTGAGTGGGTAGCCCAGGAAAGCCATAGATCCATGTGCGGCATTCATCCGGGTAGTCTTTGGGCAGGAACTGCATTCCTCTCGAAGCCCCATAACGACGGCTTGCCTATGGGTTTTCGAGGGGAATGCAGTGTGGGAGCGGAGCCGCGAAGCCTGTCCTTTCGTCCTCTCGCCACCCTTTCCCCTGCCGAACTCACCCGTTCCATACCCACCCGGAACAGCGAAGCGCCAAATTGGCGCTTCGCTGTCTTGGGTGGGTAGAGGAAGCCCCAAAATGGTCTCTCCCCACCCAAAAGGACTTTTAAAGCCTTGGCCCAGTTTGCTCCGCACCACGACTGCGCCCTCCTCGAATCCCCATCGGCATGCCGTCATTATGGGGATTCGAGAAGAGCACAGTTCCGCCCAATTGATGCAGTCCATTGACGTTCAATACCTTGGTGGG
>JBDNIB010000652.1:0-8661 GCA_041688535.1 Prosthecobacter sp. | reverse complement strand
TCTGTTGTATAGCTAGGATACATCATGATCACGCGCCTCTACTTCTCCACCTGTATCTTTTTGCTCACGAGCCTGCGGCTCTTCGGGCAGATTGTTGACGGTCAGTTTCCTGTTTCTTCAAATCTGCGGGCGGGGGTGGCGAAGGTGGACATCACTCCAGCGGGGCTGGGAGGTGCAGTGTTTGATGACGTAACGGTCGTGTCATCAGACCGTATCCAATCCTCGCATGGTCGTGGTGCCGCTGGAGAAACTCCCGGCTTCGATGCCGAGGCGTTGCAGTAGAGAGACGTGCAGGTTCGTCAGCGGATAGTTTTTCTTGGGATCGAACGCAAGGTGCTGGCCATGCTTGAAACCGCCGCCCACGAGCAGCGCCGGAAGGTTGTCGTTCGAGTGTGCATTGGCGCTGCCCATGTTGGTGCCATACAAAACCGCCGTGCGGTCCAGCAAGGTGGTTCCCTGCTCAGAAATGCCGCGCAGGCCTGTCAAAAAGACGGCGAGGTCGTGGAACTGTGCTTCTTCGATAAGGCGCAGCTCGCCCATCTTCTCCTCACGATGTCCGTGGTGCGTGAGTTCATGCGTGTTCGATTTCACGCCGGGAATGGTGCGCGGCGTGATGCTGCCGGTGCTGGCGGCAATGGTGACGATGCGGGTGCTGTCGGTTTCCAAAGCGAGCCGCACGAGGTCGAACATGACGCGATTGTTTTTGGGCAGGTCGTTGCGGTCACTGAGTTCCTCCGGCTTCGTGGCGGTGATTTTGGGCTTGGCTTTGCCGATCCAGCCTTCTGCCGTAGCGAGGCGCTGCTCCAGCTCACGCACACTGGTAAAGTACTGATCCAAACGCTCACGATCTGCGGCACCGACTTCGCGCTCGAGTCGCTTGGCTTTGTCGCGCAGGCTGTCGAGCAGGCTGCGGTCGTCTTTGAGGCGTTGCACGGCGTTGGTTTTGGCTTCCGGCGTGTCTTCGACAAAAAGCTGCTGGTAGAGCTTCACAGGGCTGGTCACCGGCGGAATCATCGAACCACTGCGGGTCCATGACAGACTCAGATTTTCCGTGCCGATCATTATCGCCAGCGATCCCATGCGTGTGTCGCCACCGATATTTTCCGCCATCACTTGATCGAGCGAAATGCTGTTGCGAAAAGTGCCACGGCTGGCTCCAGGGGCACCCGTGAGGAATGATTTCTCCGAAGCATGGCCACCATCGACCCCAGGGAGTGACACACCTGAAAAAATGGTCATGTCAGCGCGGTGCGCTTTCAGGATGTCGAGATAAGGCGTGCTCTCGTAATCGTGGCCCGCAGTCTTTGGAAAGAAATACTCGGGGATGATGCCCATGTTCGTCATCATGCCGACGAAGCGACGTGGCGGCGGGGCCGCAGCAGCATGAAGCCGGGGTAACATGGCCTCCAAAAATGGCAGTGCGAGCGTGACACCAGCTTGCTTGAGGAAGCAGCGGCGGTCGAGCACACAGCGAGTGGTGATGTGAGGTGCGTTCATGGTGGGATTATTTGTGATTGAAGAGTTCACTCTGCACGACCTCCAGCAGCAAGGTGCGGAGTCCATAATGTTTTGAAGCGGAGTTCTTGACGATGCGCTCCACTACTGCTCGATCGGCGAAACTGATCTCCGCACCTGTTGCATAAGTGATGAGCTGACTAGCGAAGGCGTTTGCGAGTCGTGCAGGATCGGCGGCGAGCAGGGAGCGAAGTTCATTCACCTCCTTGAATGCCCGGCCATCAGGCATCTGACCGGTGCAGTCCACGCCTGGGCCGAAATGATACTCGATGCGTTTGCCGTGGATGATCTTGTCCACGTTGGCCGCCCCTGTGGCCCGGTAGTGATCACGCCATTCGCCGATGACATCGAAGCTCTCCAGCGCAAAGCCATAGCCGTCCATTTTCTGGTGGCAGCCAGCGCATGTGGTGTTGCGTTTGTGTTTCGCGAGCTGTTCGCGGATCGTTGTGGTGCCACGGGTATCAGGCTCCACGCTACCAGCATCGGGCGGGGGCGGTGTGGGCACGATCCCCAGCACTTTATCCATGACAAAGGCACCTCTCTTCACTGGGGAAGTGGTGGTGCCATTCGCCGTCGTTTTGAGCACAGCGGCCATGGTGAGGAAGCCGCCGCGTGGACTGTCCTTGGGCAAGGCAACACGTTGTAAATCCCAGCCCCTCACGCCTTCAATGCCATAGAGTCGGGCGAGTGGTTCATTGATGAAGGCAAAGTCCGACTGCACGAGCTGGGTGGCGCCGAGGTCCGCACGTAGCAGCTCCGTGAAATACGCGCGTGCCTCCATCAGCATGGCATCCTGCAGCCATGGCATGAATTCAGGATAGAGCTTCCGGTCCGGCGCTGTGGCACCGATTTCGCGCAGATTGAGCCATTGGCCGAGAAAGTTTTCCACGAAACGAGCGGAACGCGGATCATTCAGCATGCGCTCGGTTTGTGTGCGCAGCGTGGCGGGCTGGGAAAGCTGGCCAGCGTCGGCGAGTTTGCTGAGTTCTTCATCGGGCAGGGAACTCCACAAGAAGTAACTCAGGCGTGCGGCTAGGGCATGGTCGGTAAGCTTACCAACCGGCTCGTTCAGGAAAAGAAACTCCGGTGACGTCAACGCCTCGCGATACGCTGCACGCATCGCGTCTTCAAAGGCGGCACCGGTTGCGATTTTTGCCTGAACTTTCAGCAGGTAGTCCGACACTTCGCTGTTAGTTGCTGGCCGGCGGAAGGCTTTGCGGAGGAATGTCTTGAGCAACTGCTCGGCGTCGTGGGACGGGTCTTTGGATTCGACGAAAACGACAGGGCGCTTGTCGCCGCGTTCGCCATAGAGATCCTTCGGTTCGGAGCGCGGATTACCACGCGGCCACACCTGCTGCGTGGGCTTGGCGATGCCGAGTTCTTTGGTCCAAACCTTCACGGGCAGATCACCAAACAGCGCGCGATGACTTGCTGGCGGCCACTGCTCATTGAACGGACCTTCAATCTCGACCCATTCGATGGCAATACCTGGCACAAACCACGGCGGACCAGTCATTTCCTTGTTCTTGCCAGCATAGTCACGCACGTTTTGCAACGAGGAGCCGATGACGCGGATGAAGTCATCATTCGGATGATCCATGCCACCGCCGCGCTCCAACCATGCGGTCACTTCGCGCACTGCTGCTTTGTTCGGCGGCAGATCGACCGTGCCGTGGTGCTCGCCCTTTTGATACACGCCCCAACCGAGTGCGCCGTGTTTGTCCGTGGGCACCACTTGTTTGCCATCCCAATCAAAGCTGTAACCCGACACGCGCAGCTTGTACCAACCCGTGACGTAGGGCTGAATTTTTGTCATCTTGCAGCGGTAGTCCGCATCTTCATGACGAAAGAGGCCAAACGCCGTGGCTTTCGGTTCATCGTCGATGATGTGGTGCCCGCTGTCCGCCACAAAGGTTTCATCCCGCTTCATACCGACGAGGCCGATGCCTGTCTTGTTCCCCACCGCGAGTGCCACCGAGCCTTCGCACTCTTTGCCGTCATGATGGACCAGTTCCCACGGGCGGTAATGATATTTCAAAACCGGTGGCGCTTCCGGCAGCGGGCAAAGCGCTGCATTCAGTGCCTTGTCCACGGCAGCGAGGTAGGTCTCCATGTGGACGTAAGAGATGTCGAGCGCACCAGCAAGACGGTCGAAGCCATGCGCTTTGCCGTCCATTGGCAACGCGTCTTTCAACTTCAGTGCAGGCATCGCGAGCAGGTCGCGCAAAGAATTTTCGAACTCGACGCGGTTCAATCGCCGCAGTTGCGCGCGCCCATCGCGCTGTGTTCGCTTTTCGTCTGCGGCGGTGAGTGACTTTGCCAGCGCGGACAGTGCCGTATTCAGTTCTTTTACCTCGGGTCGTGGCTGCTTTGCTGGTGGCATCTCACCTGAGCGGATGCGGTCGTGTACCTTGACCCATTCGTCCAAACTGTCGCCTTCCAGAGCCGGTGACAATGTGGCGAGATCCAGCCCGCCTTTCTTTGTGCCTGCATCATGGCACTCACTGCATTGTTTTTCTAAAAAGGCTTGCGGCAGTTCAGCAACCAATGGCAACGCGCCCGAGACAGTGAGGATTAAAAGAAAGGCGACGGGCTTCATATCAGGCGAGATCATTTGGCAGAACTCATAACGCTGTCTGCCATGCCGCTTTTGCAGGCGCTCGCTTTTACCTGAATGCCGGGCTGCACGCTGATTGTGCCGCGATAGACATAGCTACATGTGCACAACGGCTCGGTGCCGTCGAGCGTGCAGCGGGTCATGGAATCGCGGTCTGAAGTGATCATGAAATCCACAGGTTCGCCGACAAAGGATGGCTTTTCTACCTCACGTCCCAACAAGACGGAATGGAATGCGCTGGCAATCCAGACGGAAGTAAAAAAGTGGTTCATGATGAGTGACTGATCAGTCCCAATACTGCGCGATTTTCTTCTTCAAGAACTCCACGCTTCGGGCGAGCTGCTCCATGCCATCGACGCCGTCCTCAATGCTAATCCAGCCGTTGAAACCCTTGCTGCGAAGCTCGGTGAAGATAGCGTCGTAATCATTGAGACCTTTGCCGATCTCGCCGTGGCGCAGGCGCTTGGCGTAGCCCTGAGCACCGCCTTCTTCTTTGCGCAGATCTTCAATCGTGCCTTCAGCGAGATAGCGATCACTCGCGTGCATGGTGACGACGCGGTGCGAGACGCGCTTGAGCAGTTCAATCGGGTCTTCTCCAGCGAGGTAAGTGTTCGATGGGTCATAGTTCACGCCGAAGTTCGGGTGCTGCACCGCATCGACGAGTTGGCAAAAGACATCCATCTTCTGCGCGAACTCGGGGTAGTCCCAGGAGTCGTCCTTGTAGTTGTTCTCTATTATTAGCGTGATGCCCCGCTCCTGCGCATAGGGCAGGCAGGCGTAAATCGAATCAGCGGCGAATTTCACCCCCTCATCCAACTTCAGCTCCGGCCGGCGCTGACCACTGAGCACGCGGCAATACGATCCGCCGAGCGTGTGCGTCATGTCGATCCAGCGCTTCTGCTTGGCGATCTCTTTTTCGCGGAAAGCCGCGTCAGGATGCGTAAAATCCGGCGAGCAACACATCATCGGGATCACCTTGCCCGTGTCCTCGACATCCTTGCGGAAGCGCGGCCAATTCTTCTCATCCGCCATCTCCAAAAAGCCCGCATACCATTCCAGGCCCTGCACATCCAGCTTCGCGGCGAGCGCGATCCATTCAGACACGGTCATTGTCCCTTCTTTGCAGAGGGCGACCATGAAGGCTTTGGGAAATGCGGCGAGTTTGGGCATGAGAGAAGGTTACCAGACGACACAGCCAGTCTGCAACCAAGCTCTTTCACCACGACAAAGTGTGTCTGAACTGCGACAAGCGCACTTTTGCCATCCCAATGGAGCATTCACCCCTTTGTGATCCTCATAGGCAGTTGGCAATTGGCTGACAAACGGCTCAGATCGAGTTTCCTTTTTTGGAGGCAAGATTGCTTTTTCTGCTCTGCAAACTCACAGCCTTCTGCATTCTGTCCATCCAATCAGCCACGGACTATGACTCGCCCTGTAAGCGGATCGGCGCTGCCGCTCATCTTCACTTTTAGCCTCAGCGTAAACGGTTTTAGCTTACTGGTCAGACTTTGTGAGTGAGAATCACCTTCGTTCTGTTGTATAGCTAGGATACATCATGAGCACGCGCTTCTTCCTCTCCATCTGTATCGTTTTACTCACGAGCCTGCGGCTCGTCGGGCAGGTTGTTGATGGTCAGTTTCCTGTTTCTTCCAATCTGCGGGCGGGTGTGGCGAAGGTGGACATCACTCCGGCGGATCTGGCGGGCATCACAGTCGTGGGGCATCGGCGGCAGGTGACGGCTGTGCGTGACCCTTTGCGCGCTGGGGTGCTTTTGCTCGATGATGGCGAGACGAAGGCGGCGATCGTCACGATGGACGTCATCGGTGCGTGGGAGGATATGGTGAAGCTCGCTCGGGAGAATATTGAGAAGGAAACTGGCGTGCCTGCTGCTAATATCATGGTGTGTGCATCGCACAATCACTCGGGACCGGGTTATGTGGAGAATTTGCGCTGGGCGTCAGAGTTGATCAAAAAACTCACGGCTGCGGCCAAGGAAGCGGCGGCGAACATGCGCGTGGTCAGTATCGGTTATGGCGAGGATCGCATCAGCTTCGGCATCAATCGACGGAAGACCATCGACGGACGTGCGGTGGTGCGTTTGAATCCCGAGGGGCCAAATGATCCGCGTGTGAAAGTGCTGCGCTTCGATGATGGCAAATCGCTCACGCCGATGGCGATCGTCATGCATGCGGTGTGTCACCCGTGTTTCTTCACCTGGGGCGACAAAGGCTCGCAGCCTTACCCCAAAGGCTATCCGAAGATGACGGCGGACTTTCCCGGCGAGGCACAGACGTTTGTAGAGATGGTCTATGGGCAGAAGACGATGTCCATGTTTATGCAGGGCTGCGCGGGTGACATTCGACCGAACCTTCCAGGCTACCCGTATCGCTGTGCGGATGAAGCCGACATCCAGTGGGCGGGTCGCGATCTCGGCGGCGCGGTGACTCGTGCGGCGGCGTTTAGTGTGACTCGCGAGCAGTTGCGGAAGCGCGAGACGTTTTACCAGATCCGTGTGGCGAGTGAGACCCTTGATCTGCCCGGAAAAGAAGGTGCGGTTCCCTCCGAACTGATGGCGATGAAGGTTGGGCCGTTCCTTTTCCTCACCATGCCGGGCGAGCCGATGGTCGAATACGGATTCAAGCTGGAGAAGGCCATCGCGGACCGTGCGACGCCGATTATTGTCGGCTACACGAATGGCAACATCGGTTACATCGCCACCGCTGACGCGCACACGGTTGGCGGTTATGAACCCAATCTCTCCAAGCTCAAGCCCGAAGCCGAGCAGATCATCCTGAAGGAACTCGGTGTGCTCGCTGACAAGGTGGTGGGCGATGTGTTCGCGTCGTTCTCCAAGCATCCGAAGGACGTGGAGAAACGCGAGGCCGAGGAGAAGGCACGGCTCGACGCGGCCAAGCAACCGAAGCCGTAAGCGACGCATGCCCCCTACCGCCATCCGTCATCGCATCATCGGCGTCACCATGCTGATGGCGTTCATCCTGTATCTCGACCGCATCTGCATGGGAGAGATCGTGAAGTCAGTGTCGTTCAACAACGAACTGCATCTCACCAAGGATCAGATCGGCAGCATCCTGAGTTCGTTCTTTTTCGCTTATGCGCTGCTGCAGGTGCCCGCAGGCTGGGCGAGTGATCGCTTCGGCGCGAGGCCGATGCTCACGCTCTACATCGTGCTGTGGTCGCTCTTCACGATGATGACGGGCTTCATGTCCAGCTTTGCCGGACTACTCATCGCGCGGCTGCTCTGCGGCGTGTCCGAGGCGGGCGCTTATCCGACTTCGATGGCGTTGATTCGCAAATGGATACCACTCACCGGTCGGGCGAGCGCTAGCGGCATGGTGGCGCTCGGCGGGCGCATCGGCGGCACCATCGCGCCGTTCCTAACCATCTGGATGATCGTGACGATGGGAAGCTGGCGCATGTCATTGTGGATTGATGGCGCGGTGGGGCTCGTCATCGCCGCGATCTTCTGGCGCGCGGTGCGCTCGAATCCGCGGGAGCATCCGCAGGTCAACGCGGCGGAAATCGCGCTGATCGGCACGCCGGACAGCGAGCGTCCGCTGAGCGCGCGCGAACTCAAGAGCGCCCTTTTGAGCTTCACCAAAAGCACCAGCCTGTGGTGCAACTCCGCCGCGCAGATGCTGCAAAACATCGGCTGGGGTTTCCTCGTCACCTGGCTGCCGACTTACCTCGTGGAAGAGCGCCACGTCGGCGAGATCGAAGGCGGGCGCATGGTCACCTATGTGCTCGCGTTTGGCATGGCCGGGCAAATCGCAGGCGGCTACTACTGCGACTGGGCGACGCGCCGTTTTGGCCTGCGCTTGGGCCGATTGCTGCCCATGACCAGCTCCATGTTCGTCTGCGCGGCAGCCTATCTTTGCTGTCCGTTCGTCGAGTCCACCTGGCTGCTCATCGCGTGTTGCGCCGTCGTTTCCTTCTGCACCGATCTGGCCAATCCAGCGCTCTGGGCCTTCATGGGCGACGTGGGGGGACGCGCCACAGCAGCAGCCGGAGGCTGGGGCAACATGTGGGGCAACTTCGGTGCCAGCGCTGGTGCGCTGCTCGTGCCGTGGCTGATGAAGATCGGCGGTGGCGATGGCAAGACGCTCGTCTTCTTCACCCTCGCCGGAGCCTTCGTGCTCGCGGGCCTCATCATTCTGCCCATGGACGCCACGAAAAAGCTCGTGCCGGACGAACCCCTTTCACCTCACCCCAACCACCCATGACCCACCCACTCGTCTCCTATCCGCAACTCCCCGCCACACCGACATCGCATCTGCCCTTCAGCCCCTGCGTAGTCGTTGGTGATTTGATCTTCGTCTCCGGCCAAGCGTCGGTAGATCAACAAGGCAACATCGTCAGCGACACTTTCGAGGGCGAGTTCCGCCGCAGCATCGAAAACGTCCGCCAAGTGCTCGAAGCCGCCGGCAGTGATCTCGCGCACGTCGTGCAGAGCCGCAATTACGTCCGCGATCCGAACGACCTGCCGCTCTACAATCAACTCTATCGCGAAT
>JBDNIB010000651.1:0-3339 GCA_041688535.1 Prosthecobacter sp. | reverse complement strand
CGCCTACCGCGAGATCAGCCCCGATTCCGACGGCTATGAGGAGGAAATCATCGAGGAGGAGCCGGAAGAAAAAGCCGATAACGATTTCAACTACACCCCAAGCGGCGAGGTCATTCTGCATCACGCGCACCCGTCCTGGCTCGGCTACACCAAGGCGCTGTTCCTCGTCCTGCTGCTGCTCATCGCCAGCGGCCTGCTGTTGGTCATCCAACTGGAGTACGCCATCATCGCCCTGCTCTGCGCCTCCTCGACATTGATCGCCATCGGCATCGCCCGCTACTCGCACGACTACATCGTCACCCATGAGCGCGTCGAACTCATCTGGGGCATCATTGGCCGCAGTTCCAAGGAAGCGCGCATCTGCGACATCCGCAGCATCGACGTTTATGAGTCCGGCCTCAAAGGCCTGCTCGGCCTCGGCACCATCGACTTCTCCACCGCCGCCAACGCCGGCATCGAAGTGCAGTTCAAGGACATGCGCCAGGCCCACGACGTGAAGGACCTCGTCCGCAAGCTGCAAAAAGGCGTCGATCCCACGGATGACTGAAAAATGACGAATGACGAATGTAGAATGACGAATGACGGACCTCGCGGCCCGGCGTGGATCATTTGGCCGTTCGTTCTAGTTTCGACATTCGTCATTCTACATTCGTCATTCGCCGCAAGCGCTCCCCTCTCCCGCGCCATCGACATCCGCACCCTGCCCTACGAGCGCAGTTTGGAAAAACTCCCCGTCGATCGCACCGCCACCATCGGTTTCATCGAAGGCGACGGCACCGCCTTCGTGCAGGACGAGACAGCCGGCACGCACCTGCACTTCAAACCCGCGCGCACCGACCTCCGCATCGGCGATCAAGCGCGCATCCAAGGCACCACCACCGCTGGTCTTTACTTTCCCGGTGTGGATGTCACCGAACTCCAAATCCTCGGGCACGCTGCGCCGCCGGCCGCTGTGCCGGCTGCCTACGATGATCTCGCCACCGGTCGCTTCCATTACCAACGCGTCATCGTTGAAGGCCTCGGCCGCACCTTGACGCCGCTCGATGAAAACCGCTCGCTGCTCCGGCTCGCGATGGGCAACCGCGTTCTGGAAGTCCGTATCGACGCACCGCTCGAAGCGGCCCCCGATCTCATCGACGCTCGCCTCCGCATCACCGCCCTCGCCGCCGGTGGCATCAATGACCGCCGCCAGCTCGTCTTCCCGTATTTACGTGTGGCCGAATGGGGCGATGTCTCTATCACCCTGACAGCGCATGACCCCGCCGAGCTGCCCATCGTCTCCGTCGCCACCCTGCTGCCATTTGGTGCGGCAGATCAGGCCCACCACCGCGCCCGCATTCGCGGCACCGTGCTCGCCGCCTTGGCGGATGGACGGGTGTTTCTGCGTGACGCCACACCTCCCCCGCCACCGCGCGAAACACCCAAAGACGAAGCCGCCAAGCCGCCAAGCCGCCAAGCCGCCACCATCGCCCGCCATCGCCATTCATCTCACCACACCAGCCCATCTCATGCCCGGAGACTTTGCCGAGATCACCGGCTTTACGATCATGGCAGGCTTCAGCGCCTCGCTGGTGGATGCGCAGCTTCTACAGTCAACACCGGGAACAATGCCAGATGCCGCCGCAGTCTCACTGGCTGAGCTGAAAAATGGCTCCCACGATGCCAATCTCGTCCAACTCAGCACCGCTGCGGTGTTGCACGATTTTTTCCGCACCGACGATGGCTTCGAACTCCGCTTCACCGCCGCCGGCCTGCCCATCAGAGCATTTTTACCGCAAACCTCCGCCCCCGAACTCACCATCGGCTCCGCTTGTCAACTCACCGGCATCTGCCTCGTCGAGTCCTCCACCGACAAAGGCTTCCGCTCCAGCCCTGAGCGTGCCTCGCTGCTACTGCGCTCCATCAGCGACATCCAGGTACTCAGCGCCGCGCCGTTTTGGAACGCACGCAAGCTCGCCATCGCCATCGCCATTCTCGTGGGCGTCATGTTGCTCTCGCTGTTTTGGATCACTCAGCAGCGCCGTCAAATCAGCCGCCTTCAGGTCAAAATCGCCCAGCAGGCCACACTTGAGGAGCGCCAGCGCATCGCGCGTGAGTTCCACGACACCCTCGAACAAGAACTCGCCGGCCTCTCGATCCGCCTTGATGCCGCCACCACCCGACCGCTGGAAGACAAAGCCCGCACACTGCTCGAAACCTCCCGCAGCCTCGTCTCCCGCATCCAAAGTGAGGCCCGCAACCTCGTCTCCGACCTGCGTGACACTGAACACGCGACAACCCTGCCCGAGGCGCTCCAGCTTCTCGCATCTCGTGCCCCCGAGAATCTCGCAATCGCCCTCGACCTCCAGCCCATTCCTCTCATCCAGTCACATGTCACGCATCATCTGCGCATGATCGCCCAGGAAGCCCTCACCAACACCCTCAAACACGCCCAAGCCACACAAGTTACCCTCCATCTCTCCAGCACTCCCGCGCTACTCAGCCTCCGCATCAGCGACAACGGCCAAGGCTTCGACCCCACCGCCCAAACCCACGGCATCCCCGGCCACTTCGGCTGCATCGGCATTCGCGAGCGTTGCCGCAAGATCAGAGCGGAAGCCGATTGGCAGAGCGAACCAGGAAAAGGAACCAGCGTTACCGTCACCCTTCCCCTTTGATCATGCTTAAACTCCTTCTTATTGATGATCATTTCGTCGTCCGCAGCGGCCTCGTGGCCTCACTGGAACTTGAGGATGACCTCAAAATCGTCGGTGAAACTGATCGTGGCGAGGACGCGGTAAAGCTCTTTGCCAAAAAGAAGCCCGATGTCGTCCTCATGGACCTCCAGCTCCCCGGCATCGGCGGCATTGAGGCCACCACTGCTCTGCTCACTGAGTATCCCGACGCACAGGTGCTTATTTTTTCCACCTTTGCCCGTGATGATGAAATTCAAGCCGCGCTCAAGGCTGGAGCACTCGGCTACCTCCAAAAATCATCTTCCCGCGATGATCTTCTCGCTGCCATCCGCACCGTTGCCAGAGGCGGGCGCAGTCTGCCGGCCGACATCACCCAACGACTCCAAGACCGTCTCGCCGAACCCGAAATCACGCCACGCGAACGTGAAATCCTCACGCTCGTGACCCAAGGCAACGCCAATAAGGAAATCGCCGCCACGCTCGGCATCGGCGAGGACACCGTGAAGCAGCACGTCAGCCGCATTTTGATGAAGCTCAAAGTCAGCGACCGCGCCCAAGCGACGGCAGAGGCGATCAAGAGAGGCCTCGTGACAGTCTGACGACTTGCTTTTTGATTCGCCCAAGTTTCAAACAACTCATCAGAAACTACAAACTCTCATTTGCT
>JBDNIB010000650.1:0-2182 GCA_041688535.1 Prosthecobacter sp. | reverse complement strand
CTCCGGTGGCGGTGGTGATGGCGAAGTCGGCATCCAGCGTGACCATGGGCTCGGCGTAGTGGTTCACGGCGAGGCCGCCGATGAGGCAGAAGGGCTGCCCGGCGGAGCGCAGTGCCTGCACGGTGAGGGCGAGGTCGTTGGTGCTACCTGTGAGCCCGGCGAAGAATTCGGCATCGGACATCATTCTTGTTCTCCTTTCTTGGTGGTGAAGCGCTTGAGGTAGGACAGGAAAGACAAGGCTTCTGCCGTGGCTCTTTGGAGATCCAGACTGGTGGATGTGTTGGAACTCAGGGCGGCAAGCATTTCTTTGGCGCTGGTTTTGTTGGCCAGAATGCTTAGACCGTGAACGGGCTTGGCCAAATGCTCGGCGACAGCGTTCATGGCTGCGTCCATTTCTCGGCGTTTGGGGGTGTTCCCATCCTTGCTCTCGGTGGCAAAGGCAGTGGCTGCCAAAAGACCATTAGCCATGATCATGGCGGGCAGCTTGGAGGTGGCTTGCTTGGAGGTGGCGTCAGCTTTTACGAGTGCAAGTTGGGCGCGGATTTGGTCGAGGTTTTGCATGGCGGACTATTGGGCTGGGGTTGTGGCTTGCATTTCCACGGTGCAGAAGCCTAGGCCGGTGGAGGCATCTCCGCCGAATTGGAAGACGTGGAGTGCGTCCACTTTTGCTTGGAATTTGCCGAGAGCGGCGGCGGCATCATTGGTTGCTGGTTGTTCACCTTTGGCTGGCTTGTATTTGAAGTTGCCGTCGGGCACGCGGCTATGGGTGGCGTTGAGAACGGCGTAAAAGAGGGTTTCGCTGGGGACGTTCTCTTGATTGAAGAGGCCGCCTTCCTCGGCAGTGCCGGTTTCATCGGAGATGCGGACGTGCTGGGCGATCTCGCAGGCAGTGGTGACGAAGTGGGACATCATGCCGTTGGAGAGGATGACGAGGCGGTCGATGATGGAGGTGCGCCAGAGGTCGTCGGTGATGATGTCTGCGAGGACATCGGCTATGCCTGCTGGGAGGGCCTGAGGCTGGTCATTGAGCCGGGCTTGCTTGAAGCAGTATTCTTCGAGCACGACTTTGCCGCTGAGATCGAGGCGATCACTGGTGTAGATGGCCTCGTCGTCTGCGGGTTCATCCAAGTCGGTGATAGCGGTGAGGAGGGTGTTGGTTTCCTTGCGTTTGGCATCTTTGGTCGATGCACCAAACACACCGTCACGCGCGGCGCGCTGAAGCATGAGCGGGCAGGTGATCCAGGCGAAGCTGCCTTTGGCGCTGCGGATGGGGAAGGCGAGCACGCGGGCTTCGCTGAAGAGCAGTGAGCCTGCGAAGGAAACGTGAGGGTCATCAGAGCCGAAAAGCCAAGCGGAGTTTGACGGGTCCACTTGGTCGATGACATGCTTTTCGCCCGCCTTTTTAGAGGTGATGCGGGCAAGTTCTCCTTTGTCATTGCGAAGTGTGACGGGCCACTGATCGGCAAAGCTGCCTTTCAACGACGACGCGGGAATGATAGGAAACCCAGTGTGCCGCTCGCGCTGGATGGGCTGGTCGATGGCACCGACGCTGGAACCTGCGCCGACGTGGAGCGGGGTGCGGGTGAAGAGGTAGAGGAGGTTGGTTTGCATAAGGATGAAGGATGAAGCGGGAAGGATGAAGCGGGAAGTGGCGGGATATCCGTGGATGTCAGGTGGGGCGTTTGCCATCGTGAAACTCCCAGGTGCCGCAGACGCCGAGGCCGAAGCCTTTTTCGCCCATGAGGGTGCTGCGGCGGTTGCGGATGGTGGTGGCGTCTCCTGCACCATGCCAGTTGAGGGCGGCGGCGAGGGCTTGGGCGGCTTCTGGGGTGCCGGCCTCGAAGTAATAAACGGAACCTGCGGGGACGGCGAGGTGGGTGCTTTTGGCTCCGCCTGTAGTGCGGTCTGGATCGGCGGTGTTGGGCAGGGCGTATCCGGTAACGGGAATGGGCTTGCCGGTGAGGGCGGCGACGAGCTTGGCGGGGATGGTTGGAAACTCGGCGACTCGTTTGCGCCAAGTTTCGCGGCCTTCGCGATCGTGGCGCCCTGTGTTGCCTTGCTTGAGCATGACCTGCCCGCTGATGTGATCCACCCAACTGGGCAGCCAGCCGCCCGTGTGCTCACCGATTTCTGGGAAGATGGCGGGAGAGAGCAGCACCCATTTCACCCGAGTGCCGCTGAT
>JBDNIB010000649.1:0-1272 GCA_041688535.1 Prosthecobacter sp. | reverse complement strand
TGCTTTGAAGAACGCGGGCAAGCAGAATGACGCTTCGCTCATTGGGCAGTTCGGCGTCGGTTTCTACTCCGCCTTCATGGTCGCGGACAAAGTAGAGGTCCACACGCACTCCTGGCGCAATGATGGCGAGCACCTCGTGTGGACCAGCGACGGTAGCACTAGCTACACGATTGACGAATCCGCCGATCAGGCACGCGGCTGCAAGATCGTGCTGCATTTGAAGGAAGATGCCGACGAGTTCGCCAAGAAACACCGCGTGAAGCAGATCCTCGAGAAATACTCCAACTTCGTCAGCTTCCCCGTCATGCTCGACGGCGAGCGCGTGAATACCGTCGAGGCCATCTGGCTGAAATCGAAGGACAGCATCACCGACGAGCAGTACACCGAGTTCTACCGCTTCGCCGGGCACGCCTTTGATGATCCCAGCTACCGCCTGCACTTCCAGGCCGAGTCGCCCATCGCCATCAATGCGCTGCTCTTCACCCCCACGCAGAACATGGAATCCTACGGCATGGGCCAGATGGAGCCCGCCGTCGGCCTCTACTGCAAAAAAGTCCTCATCGACCCGAAACCGAAGAAGCTGCTCCCTGAGTGGATGCGCTTCGTGCGCGGTGTCATCGACAGCGAAGACCTGCCGCTGAACATCTCCCGCGAGTCCATGCAGGACAGCGCCCTCGTGCGCAAACTTGGCGACGTCGTCGCCAAGCGCCTCCTCAAGCACCTCGACAAGGAAGCCGGTGAAGACCCCAAGAAGTACAACGAGTTCTACGCCAGCTTCAGCCGCTTCTTCAAGGAAGGCGTCGCCACCGACCACACCAATCGCGATGCCATCGCCAAGCTTTTGCGCTTTGAATCCAGTATGACGGAGCCAGGCGAGACCATCAGCCTTGCCGGTTATGTGAAGCGCATGAAGGAAGGCCAGGACACGATCTACTATCAGGCCGCCACCTCGCGCAGCACGATCGAAAGCGGCCCCTACGTCGCTGCCTTCAAGGAAAAGGGTTTCGAAGTGCTCTACATGTTTGAGCACATCGACGAGTACGTCATTTCCAGCCTGAGCAAGTTCGAAGAGAAGGACCTCAAGTCCGTCAACGCCCCCGACATCGACCTCGGTGACGCCACCGGCGAAGGCGATGCCCTTCCTGAGGCCGAAGCCACTGGCCTTTGCGACTGGATCAAAGAACGTCTCGCCACGCAGGTCGAAACCGTCCGCACCGGCAAGCGCCTAGTTGGCAGCCCCGCGCTCGTTTTGACACCCGAGGGCGAAATGAG
>JBDNIB010000648.1:0-3116 GCA_041688535.1 Prosthecobacter sp. | reverse complement strand
CGTCGAAGGCGTCCGCATGATCAAAAAGGCGGTCAAACCGACCCAGCAGAACCAAGCCGGCGGCTTTCAGGAGAAAGAAGGCCCCATCCACATCTCCAACGTGAAGCGCATCGATGCGCCCGTGAAAGATAAGAAAAAGAAAGTTGCTAAGAAGAAGGCCAAAGCCTAGATCACCACCCCCCATTTTGCCTCCCCCTTCGTTTCACCCCGCCAACCGGCGGCAGGCGCGCAGGAAAGGCGGCACAGCCCAAACTGAATCATGGAACATTCCCTCCAGACACTCTACAAAGAAAAGCGCGACGAGCTGATGACACAGCTCGGCCTCACCAACATCCACCAGGTCCCCAAGCTTGAAAAAATCGTTATCAACTGCTCCGTTGGCAGTCAGAGCGAGCGCAAGCAGGCCATGGAAGACGCGGTGAACGAAGTTTCCCTGATCACCGGCCAGAAGCCGATCATCACCCACAGCAAGAAGGCCATCGCCAACTTCAAACTCCGCGAGGGTGAGGCCATCGGTGCCAAAGTCACCCTCCGTGGCGTCAAAATGTATGACTTCATGATGCGCCTCGTTCGCACGGCCATCCCCCGCATCCGTGACTTCCGTGGTGTCGCTCCCCGCGCCTTTGACGGCCGTGGTAACTACACCCTCGGCATTAGCGACCAGAGCATCTTCCCTGAAATCGAGATCGACAAGATCAAGCGTCCCCTCGGTTTCGACATCACTTTCGTCACCAACACGAACAATGACGATCATGCGCGTGAAATGCTGCGTGTTCTCGGGATGCCCTTCCGCACCCGCACTGTCCAGCCAAAGAAGGAAGATGGCGCTGATGAAGCCGCCGCCGCATAATTCAACGAACCCCCGGACTCACCCAGCGTCATGACCGACCCGATCGCAGACTTTCTCACCCGCATCCGCAATGCCTGCTCCGCGCAGCAGGAGCAGGTGCTCATTCCCTTCTCCAAGATGAAGGCCGAACTCTCCCGCATTTTGCAGGAAGAAGGCTACATCTGGGGCTACGAAGTGGACACCAACGCCACGCATCCGCGCCTCAAGCTCAAGCTCAAGTACCAGGACAAAGCCGCCGTCATCCGCAAGATCGACCGCGTTAGCAAGCCCGGTCTACGCAAGTACGTCGGCAGTGATGAGATCCCCCGTGTGCTCGGTGGTCTCGGCATCTCCATTCTCTCCACCCCGCGTGGCATCATGACCGGCGCCAAGGCTCGCAAAGCCAAAGTGGGCGGTGAACTCCTCGCCACCGTCTGGTAACCCCCAACCCGTCACAACCCTTATGTCACGCGTAGGCAAACAACCCATCTCCATTCCCGACAAGGTCAGCATCAACATCGGTGCAGATCGCTCGGTGAAGGTCAAAGGCCCCAAGGGCGAACTCGCTTGGACTCTTCCACTCGGCGTCAAAGTGAACGCAGATGCCGCAATCATCAGCGTCACCCGTGAATCGGAAGATCGTCATGTGCGTGCCCTTCATGGCACCACCCAGCGTCTGATCACGAACATGCTCATCGGCGTCAGCCAGGGCTACACCCGCAACCTCGAAATTCACGGCGTCGGCTTCCGTGCCGCAGTCAAGGGGAACGAAATCGACCTCCAACTCGGCCAGTCGCATGAACGCATGCACCCCATTCCAAATGGTGTGAAAGTGACGGTCACTGAAAACACCAAGATCGCCATCGAAGGCATCGACAAACAGATCGTTGGCCAGCTCGCTGCAGACATCCGCGCCTACTATCCGCCGGAGCCTTACAAGGCCAAGGGCGTGCGCTACGTGGGTGAACAAATCCGCCGCAAAGCCGGCAAGTCCGTCAAGTAATCTCCGAGGTAATCATCATGGCACTCACCAATCGCAAAGACATCCGCGCTCGCATTCACAAGCGCATCCGCCGCAAGCTCAGCGGCACCGCCGAGCGTCCTCGTCTCGCCGTCTATTTCTCGAACATGAACGTTTACGCCCAGGTCATCGACGACGCTGCCGGCAAGACGATCGTGTCTGCCTCCACCAAGGAAAAAGGCTACGGCGCTGGCAAGGCCAACGTCGAGCATGCCATCAAGGTGGGCACCGTGCTCGCCGAGCGCGCCATCGCGAAAAACATCTCCGAAGTGGTCTTCGACCGCGCTGGTTTCATCTACCACGGCAAGGTCAAAGCCCTTGCCGATGCCGCCCGCGAAAAGGGCCTGAAATTCTAATCTACCCGCAATTTTTCTTATATGGCCGATGAAACAGTAACTACCGAGGCAGCACCTCCAGCAGCGACGACTGAAGTCGCTGTGGCACCAGCTCCCTTCATTCCTTCCTCCCGCCCCGCCGTCCGTGGTCGTGATGACCGCGAAGCACGCGGCCCTGCTGATGGCGTGGAAAAAGTGGTCCACATCAACCGTTGCGCCAAGGTCGTCAAAGGCGGTCGTCGCTTCAGCTTCAGCGCGCTCGTTGTCTCTGGTGATGCCAAGGGCAAGGTTGGCTGCGGTTTTGGTAAGGCCAACGAAGTGTCTGACGCCATCAAGAAGGCCACCGAAGCATCCCGCAAAAACCAGCTCACCATCTGCCTGAAAGACAACACCATCCCTCACGAGGTCACGGGTTCACACGGCGGGGGGTTCATCCTGCTCAAGCCGGCCACGCCTGGTACCGGCATTATCGCCGGTGGTGGCGCACGCGCCGTGCTCGAAGCCGCCGGTGTGAAGGACGTGATCGGCAAGTCTCTCGGCTCCAGCAATCACGCCAACGTTATCAAGGCTACGCTCGCTGCCCTTTGTGCCCTGCGCCCTGCTGACGAAATTCTCCGCGCCCGTGGCAAGGTGATCAAGGAACGCAAAGCCCTCTGATTGAACCCCATCCCCATTTTTTAAATTCTCATGCAACTCCAAGACGTCAAACCCCGCCCCGGTGCCAAGAAGCGCCGCAAGCGCATCGGCTGTGGTGAAAGTTCCGGCCATGGCAAAACTTCCGGCAAAGGCCACAAGGGCCAGATGGCCCGTGCAGGCCGCGGCATCCGTCCAGGCTTTGAAGGCGGTCAGATGCCACTGCATCGCCGTTTGCCAAAGAAAGGCTTCAACAACAAGCAGTTCAAAAATGTCTTTGAAATCGTGAACGTCGGTG
>JBDNIB010000647.1:0-4664 GCA_041688535.1 Prosthecobacter sp. | reverse complement strand
GCTTGGAGCCGCGCGCATGGCAGAGGAATGGAGCATGCCTGACCTAGCTCTCGCAGCCTATTTAACCTTGGCAGAACCGGGCACCCGGCAGGAGTCTGAGATGCTGGAAAAGTGCTGGCACGCGGCTGTCAGCCTGAGAGATGAGGGCCTGCTCGAAAACCTCGCCCGCAGGCTGGCCGCCACCTGGCCGGACAATGGCACCTACGCCCTGCGTTATGAGTACCTGCGGCTACTGCGTGGAGAAAAAATCACCATGAGCTGCGGTGCCGGCCCATCTACCAGTGCTACGGGTGTGCCCGCAGCTAGCCGCTTGCTAACTGAGTCGCTGAAAGCTTACCGGCTTGGCGATCTATTTCTCTCCGCCTACTACCTGCGCAGCATCACCGACGCCAGCACGCTTGCCTTGGGTGAACGGGCGGTGTTTGCCGGTCTCCTGGCCGCCACTTGCGGTGAAACCGCTCGGGCGTATCAGATCGCCGAAAAAATCCACCCTCGCGGAATTCTGAACTGCGAAATGGCCTTTCTGGACATGGCGTGGTGATAACTCTCCACGCCAGTCCTGAATTGCCGACTCAAACGATGGCTGACCCTGAACCTGACCCTGCGTTAAAAGTCAGTCAACCAACCCGCTCAACGACGACGGCGGAACGCCACACCGGCAATGCCGATCAAAGCAAGCAGGGAACGACTGGGTTCAGGAATCACACCCGCCACCGTGAGGGAGGCGTTGCCCAACCCGCCCGCATGTGACCCTGGGGGGGGATCTGGCAGACTGACGGCATCAGCATTATAAAACCACAGCTTATACCCACTGGCACCGTCTGCAGGGGTGATCCAGTTGTTGCTGCCATCCAGTGCCGGACCAGAAAAGAGTCCATATTGAGCGCCCGAGGACGCAGTTGCATCAGCCAATTTGAGTGTTGGGAACCAAAGAAGCGCGAGAGGATCGCCAACTCCCCAGCCACCTGACAATGTCAACGGCGCAGTGAAGTCGAACAAAGTCCCGGCTGTTGCACTATTACTCAAATCAAACCTTGCCAAGACTTGGTCATCACCGCCGTTCAAAAAGGCATTCAAGGCGAGAGAAGAACCATCAGTAATGTTTGCGAAACCATTACCGGTTGTGTCACTGACCAACAAGACTAGTGAATCGGTCGGAATGGCAACACCTGAACTGTTTTTTAGAAGTTCCCCTTGGAGATCAAAGGTTATCGTGGCTTGTAGCGACGGCACATACAACAGTAGGCAGGCAAGGAGAAGCGGAGAACGGGACATAAACTTGTGAGGGATGGGTGTTTTTAGACTTTAAAAAGTGGCGGGAAGCGTCCAAACGACGCTGGCTGGACTTGGAGAAGCGATTTTCCGAATCACATAGCCAGACCCTGGTTGAAACACAAGGTCACTATTGCGAATGGAAGTTGCACCACCGCCGGACAATCTCCAACCGGCACCACCAAATCCAGCCCCAGTGAAATAGTAATATTGTTTGAAAGCAGCTTTATTGAATCCAACAGTTGCATCATCAAACACAAAAAGCTTGTCACCACCCGAGCCGCTAATGCTGGCAGTACCAATGAACGCACCAGATTGAAAAAGATTGGACTGGGTTAGAGTTAAGGGAACAGGAACGTCCACAGCAACCGCATTGTCTTGTTCCACATTGGCGTTCACTGTCCCAATTATATATTTGCGTTCCCCCATTGGCACCGAGCCTGTTGCGGTGATGATAGCAGAGGTTCCAACTCCGTCTTGTCTAACGATGAGAAAGGCGTCTGGGGATATAGGGTCGTTATTCTTAATACTGGAGGCACCCCCACCACTCCTCCTCCATCCAGCACCACCAAAACCGGTGCCTGAATAGTAATAATATTGTGCCACGGCAGCGAGATCAACGCCAGCGGTATTGAGGTCAGGGATAAAGACGCGGGTGCATGTTCCCCCACCACTGATCGAAGTTGTGGTGGTGATGCCTTGCTGGTTGGGAAAGAGGGTGGCAAAAGTCCAGTAAGGAATGATTAAGATGCTGTTGCCATTTACAACACCTCCGTTAATCACATCCCCCGCAAGATCCAGGGTAAGTGTAGTCGTGTTCGACGTCCCCGAGTCCACCGAGTTTGCGGTGACTGTATAGTACATGCCTGTCTTGCTACCAGAACCAACCGACACATAGTAGGTGTTCGTCTGACTGCCTGCGGCATAAACCAGTTGGTTCAAGGTCCAGCCAGGGAGGCCTTGGACTGTGATCACATTGCCGGAAACGCTCTGTACCAGTTCCTGATAAACCGATGAACGGTGCAGGGGGACACTGAATCGGGTGTCTGAGTTCCCCAAGGCAGTGATGGTGTTAAAGCCTACCACTGAGCTGTAAACCTGAGCCTGACCGTTGGCGGCCCAGGAAAGACATACGGCGTGAATGGCCAGGAGCAGTGATTTGTTCATATTTTTATGCGCTATTTGTTCTATACGAAAATTAGGAGCGTTTGTCGATATCTGAAAAAGATAACTGGATCTGGACCTGCCAGACTTCTATACCCCAAAAAACGCGAAACGTTACCAAAAATGCAAATTATTGTTGCCCGAGACAGCGGGGGCGGGGCTGGGGCGGTTCATGATGGGCTTTATTTTCGACGGGAAGGGGTCCGCATCGTTGCGCAACTTCCCTGAATGACGCCGTCATCAGGTCACAATGCCTGACGCAGAAACACGGTTTCTTCCGGCAGCAGCAGTTCGGAGCGGATGGTTTCAGCCAGGATGTAGGCCCGCCTAGCTTGGCCGTTGAGGGCCAGCAGGCCCGCATACACCGCCCGCTCCCCCACCGTCAGGTTGGTGGTGTCCAGAATCTGTTCGAGGGCTGCCGCAGCCCGGTCCCGCTCATGCAGTCGGTGCGCCTTGAGCGCCTGCAGCAGGAAATCGATGTCACTGGCGCGCGTCGGTTGGGCGGTGTCGGCAGCGGCTCTCAGCAGAGTGGTCTCCAGTTTGTCCCCGCACAACAGGCGGAGATAATCCCGTCGTTGCACGAATTGCACGTTGGCCGGCCGCAATGTGGCGAGTTTGTCCGCGAGGCGCAGGAGGGCAGTAGTGTCTTTCAGAATGGTGGCCATCTGCCAGCACTTTTCGAGCATGTCCTCTTCCTGGGGCGAACCTGGCACGGCGAGTTCCTCGTAGGCTTTGAGCGCCAGATCCGCCACGCCCCATTCCTCGGCCAAACGAGCGGCCCCGAGGACTGCCAGGGCGTTTTTTTCACCGCTGCCCACCCGCACGGCCTCCTCCAGATGCTCTCTCAACTCCCGGGTGTCATCTGGCCGCAGGTGTCTGGCCGCCAGCGCCCGCCAGGTAGCGGCACGTGCGTTTGAAACAGGTAGTTTTTTTCCTTTTTTTACTAGCGTCAGGAGATCCTGCCACTTTTCCTGCGAGGCGAGTCCTTGCGCGACCTGGGGAAACAGATCGGGGGATTTCATCAGCAAATCTTCCGGCAGTATGGTCATGAGCCTGCCGTATTCCTTTTCATGGGCCAGCCAGGAGGCCACCTGGGCCAGTTCTGCCGGTCCAGCTGTGCGATAGCGCTGAGTTTCAGCGTTGAGCAAGGCCTCCCGTTGGGTTGGATCCAGTCGCAGAATCAGTGAAACAAGCCGCAGTCGCTCCGTGGGTGATATGGTGGGCTGCTGGTCAGCCAGTTCCAGCAATTGGGTAGCCTCTGACTGGGTGAGGTCGTTGCGCTGGCTCAGCACGCGGATGGCAGCCGCCTCTGCTTCATTACTGTGCTGAGCCAGTTCCCACAGCTTTCGCCGTGCCGCCTGCTGAATTTCAGGAAAGGTGCCGGTCAAGTCCTGCACGGCCTTGCGCAGGGCGATTTCAGGATCGTCGGGGAATTCTTCCTGGAGGCGGTTTTCCTCCGCCGCAGCCTCCTGGGGGTGTCCATCCTCGCGCAGGATGGCTAGGTTTAGCTTGCGCGCTTCAAGGCCGGAGCGCGTGGTTGACGGTATTCGTTCCCATGCCTGCCGTGCGGCGGCGATTTGACCGGCGACCAGTCGCAAGCGGCAAGCCCAGAGATAATCCACGGGCAGCATGCTGCCCTGATCGTCGAGCTTTTTGAGAGTGCTGTCCAGTAGGGCATGTTCCGAGTTGGTTGCCTCCAACAAATCGGCTAGGACGCGGAGGTGGGTAGGCTTTTCACGGGCATGCTGCTGAACCTGCTGGATCGCCCCCACTGCCGCCGGCCAGTCTTTGGCAAGAACCGCCTGCTGGGCCTTGCTGATGAAATAATCCGCGCCACGCAACCGCTGAAAGTCGAACTGAATCCAGAACAGCAGGGCCAAACTCAGCACGATCAATAACGCCATGCCCCAGACCAACTGAGCGAAGGGCGAGAGCACGCCATGCTTGACCGGAATAAGTGAGTCGCTGTGATATTCAGGCATAAATGGAGCAGGGCAGGCAAGGACGCGCGACTTAACTGCGACCTGCCAAGTTATGCAGAGTGTTGCGCTTTGGAACGGAAATCTTGGCACCGGTTGTTCTTGGTCTGCCACCCTTTGCAATTATGCAGCACCGGAGGGCTCAGCAATTTCATGATTGCGGGAACTGGGCTATCCAGATACGATGGCAGGTGTGACAAGATCCTTGGGACTTTCCGTTTGGTAGAGTGTGTGAACATTCTGTCACTT
>JBDNIB010000646.1:0-1973 GCA_041688535.1 Prosthecobacter sp. | reverse complement strand
CTGCTTCATGACCACCCGCCTATGTATTCATCCTCTGATCCCTGGAAAGTTCTGTCGTCCAACGTCTCTGTCAGCGTCAGCGCTGAAGGTTGGACGTTGGATTGTAGCGAAGCTGGAGCGGAGGAGGACATTCGCAGTTTCAGAGTCAGCGTGTTGTTTGACTCGCCTTTTCTGACCGTGCCGGTGGTGCATCTGGGACTGAGTGGCTTTGACATCGATCAGCGGGACAGCGCGCGTCTCATGATCAAGCCAGATTGTATCACGGAGTCTGGTTTTGAGGCGGTCATTACCACCTGGGCTGGGTCACGCGTGTACGCTGCCGAGTTCAACTGGATGGCTATCGGTGCGTAGCATGCTGTGTCATTTGCGCAGGCACCACGAGCGGTAGGACAGCTCGCCAGTCCTGAGTGCTTCATACACACGTGAACCCGGCAGACCAGCGAAGTCACGGCCTAGTGAGTGCAGGAAGCCGGGCAGGCGCTGGCAGATGAGTGTTTCACTGCGCGTGGCATTGGCATCCATGCCGCGCAGCACTTCGTCACGGATGTTGCGTGTCTGCACCAGTTGCAGCGGCGCGTTGGCGATGGCGTTTTCCCATTCAGCGAAACCATCGCGAAAACGGAAATCCGCATAAAGAAAATGGCCGCCGGGCCGCAGCACGCGCGCCACCTCGGCCAGGAAGCCGGGGAAATCAGGATAGCAGTGCGAGGCCTCGACATTGATCACGGCGTCGAGCGACGCATCAGGGCAGGGGAGCTTTTGTGCGTCGCCTTGGACAAAGGTGAGGCCCGGCACCTGATGGCGTCGCTGGCAGAAGCGGATGCCGGTGGGATTGAGGTCGAGTCCGGTGTAATTCGCTGGCTGCATGGTGCGGGTGAGCCACGCGGCACCGCCACCGTGACCGCAGCTCACCTCCAGCACTTTCTTCCCACGCAGATCAATCTGTGACGCGACGTAATGATAGAGTTGGATGCAGGCGCGGTTCGGTTCGTCCTCGGGATCGAGCTGCAACCCGACCGGCGGGTCGGTTTCAAAGGCGTAGTTGAGAAACAGCACCTCCTCACCGCGCAGCCGGCGGGTGAGAAAGGGATACCACATCTGCCAGATGGCCTTGCGGACGGGGGCGATGGAGAAAAGGCGTTCGAGAATGGACATGGGATGGATGCGTAGCCTGCGAGTTGGGGGCGACTGACGCAACTGTGCAATTTCGGCGGCGGCTCTCCTGCTGCTGGGGCTTTCGCATGGTAATGAGCATCAAAAAAGCGCGGAGCTTTTCGCCCCGCGCTTCTTGAGATCCCCAGGCGGCTTAGTTCGGGCCTGCCATCACCGCCGCAGCGCATGGATCAGCTCATCGAGTTTGTCGGCGATCGTCTGCACCTCCCCATCAAGGAGCGGGCCTTGCCAAGTCCCGCCCTCTCCCGGCACTTGGCAAGTGCCTCTCCTGGGTCACCGCCGCAGTGCATTGATTAGCTCATCGAGTTTGTCGGCGATCGTCTGCACCTCGCTCTGCGTCGGTGGATCGCTCACGTACATGCCCAGCGTGCCCACGCTGTTGCTATTCATGCTCGTCCCGCTGATGGCGTTGCTCAAATCGGCGTTCGTCACCTCTCCCGGCACGCCCTGTGGGCCTTCAGTGCCAGTGTAGCCCTGGGGGATGCCAAAGGTGAAATGCACATACGTGCCGTCGAAGGACACAGCCACCGTCGCATCGTCACCGGGGGCCAGGGTCGTCACGCCATCCACCACTGCTTGCGCAAAGGGCGGGCCTTGGGGGCCGTCGGCCCCATTGCTGCCGTCATATCCACGTGGGATACCGAAGGAGAAATGCACATAGCTGCCATCATAGGAAACGTCCACCGTCGCAGGCTGCCAGGGCTCCAGCGTGCTCACGCCATCCACCACCGCTTGGGCAAACGGCGGTCCCTGCGGCCCCTCGCTGCCAGGTGGCCCCCCGTAGCCCTGCGCCCCCTGCG
>JBDNIB010000073.1:0-3777 GCA_041688535.1 Prosthecobacter sp. | reverse complement strand
GTCAAAGATTACGACGAAAAAAAACTGGGTTATAACCTCATGAACCGGAGCCAACTCGCCTGGGACAAGGCTTATGAAAAGTTGGCCGGCCAGATTGAACAGTTGGAGCTTGGTGAACTTGGCAGTCCGGTCAGGCTTGAACTCAAAGGCTTCACCGAAATGCGTAACGTCATACCCGTCTCACCAAGCAAGAGCCAGTTGCTCACGCTCGGCCTGCTGCTCGGAACCGGCATGGCGGTTGGAGTTCCGTTCATCCTACGACAGATGGACAGTTCGGTGAGCAGTCTTGCCGAGTTTGAGCACACTCTGGGCATCCTGGGCATTGGTCTGGTGCCAAGTACTGACCCACGCCTGCTGAATGAGGTAAACCGCTCTACTGCAATTGGGGCAAAAACTCCCAATGCACTTCTGGAAAATTTCAGACTAATACGTAGTAGCATCATTCTAAACCCGGGCACCAGAGGCGATAACAAAGTGATCATGATCACCAGTTCTAGGCCCAGCGAGGGGAAATCCACTCTGGCGGCCAACACGGGATGGGCTTTCGCCTCCATTGGTGAAAAAACGCTGGTCATCGACTGCGATCTCCGCCGCGGACGCCAAAGCCACATCACCGGCGTGAGCAACGAGCACGGTATGACCGCTCTGCTTCTTGGGCGGATAAAACTGGCTGATGCCCTACAGCAGTCCACCGCTGAAAACCTCTGGGTGCTACCCCGTGGGCCTATTCTCCAGGGAACCACCGAACTCCTCAACACCCCAGTGTTTGAGAACCTGCTGAGTGAGTTGAAACAGCAATTTGACCGTATCATTCTAGACACACCGCCTGTCTTGGGCCTGAGCGAAACCGCCTTTTTGCAGAACCACGCCGGAGGAGTTGTCCTGGTAGTCAAAAGCGAAACAACCCCCCGAAAAGATGTGGTTGAGGCGGTCGGGACTCTGCGAAAGTTGGGCGCACACTTTTATGGTTTTGTGCTCAACGACGTTGATTTCAACAGGAGAATTAACTACTACCAATATTATTACTATTCGAGTAATTACTACGATTTTAATTGGGAGACGGAAGCTGATGAATTGACCCAAATCCCGGCCGAAAAATAGACTCCCAGCGGGTAGCCATGAAATCATTCTCCTCCCTCGCTGATATTCCAGGCGGAAACATTGCTGACAAATGACATGACGAGGCCGCAACCCGCTGCTGAGCAAAGCGAAGTGGCGGGTACGCCTGATCACCTGCCGCCATACACGGCGGGATACACCGGACTCAAGAGCTTTTTATTCTGGGCATTCAAGCGCCTGACGGTCTGGCTGACGGCTTGCTATGGCGTGATTTTCCTCGCCACATGGCTTGCCTTGAAACTGGTGGGCGAGCGCAATATCACCACGGCGTTTTTGTTGTACCTGCCGCCCTTTGCTTGGCTGCTGGGCTTGCTGCCGCTGCTGTTGCTTGGCCTGGTGTTTCACTGGAGATGTCTTGCCATACAACTCTCGATGGGTGTGCTCATCTGCTGGGGGTGGCTGGGATATGGCATTGTTCAGGGAACTGACCGCCATCAAAGTGGTTCGTCGGCGGAGGTGCTTTCCATCATGACCTACAATCGTGGTCAGCACATGAATCAGAGCCTACAGCCTTTCAAAAACGCTACGCAGCCCGATTTGTTGGTATTTCAAGATGCCGCAGGAAGAGCCGAGGGTTTTCTCCGCAGTACGGACTATGCCGAATTCGGTCATGCCGTCAGCGTGGGCGAATTCACTCTGCTGAGCCGTTTTCCGATCAGTGAAAACTCACTGCTACCGACTCACGGGCCGAGCAAAGGCGCCAGATCGGCCCGCTTTGTGATCGACTGGAACGGTCGTCCGGTGTCCATTTATGCGGTTCATCTGATGACCCCCCGTGACGTCCTGAGTTCCTACATGCGGGGTGCCTTTTTGTGGGGCATTATCGGAGTGCCTGGCACCCGTTGGGCTGAAAAGCGCCGACATTATCAGTCGTTTTGGGATGGCCAGATGGCTGATGTTGAGGCCATTCTAACCGCTGTTGGTGGCGACTCAAATCCTTGCATTGTCGCCGGTGACTTCAACGCGCCGCACACCGGCTACATCCACGGTATGATGACCAATGAGCTGAGAGATGCTCACGCCGAGGCCGGTCAAGGATTTGGATTTACATTCCCCGGCGTCACCCGCAATCCGTTGAGTCTTGGCGGACCTTGGATGCGGATCGATTATATTTTTCATGACTCGCAATGGGAGGCACTGGAATGCATCACTGAAAAGGAGCGACCTTCTCAGCACCGTGCTGTCATGGCAAAGCTGCGCTTTATTAGATCGTCCAATCCATTGTGAATACTGATCTGCCATGTATCATGCCGCCCAGGCGACCATCGCCACTGAGGGAAACAAGCGGCGGCTGACAAGCTGACGCAGATGGACGGGGAGTATTCCAACGGCAAGCTCCAAGAGATCTCCAGCGATGTTCAGCAAGGGGTTCATGCGTGGCTTTCCCATGCGATAAACACAGGCTTTGACAAAATCGTGGCGCTTGAGAAGGCGGCGCATTTCACGGTAGGTCCACTCTTGAAAGTGGAAACACATGAGTTCGGAGCCGTAATGCCGCGAGATGTCGTGAGGGCCGGAGAATCGGTGCGGCGTGTCGAAGACGTAAACGCCGCCGGGTTTGAGCAGTCGCCGGGCGTGTTGAAAATGGGCATCCACATCATCAGGGTGGAGGTGTTCGAGGAATTGATAGCTGAAGATCACATCGGCGCTGCCGTCGGGCACGTCGAGTTCGTAGCCGTCGTACACGACGAGCTGTAGATTGGCGGGTGATTCCTCGTCAGCGGCACGCTGGTCGGAAATGTCGACCCCGATGACCGTTTTGACCTCTGCCGCGACCGCTGAGGCGAGTCGGCAGTCCCCTGGGGCGAACTCGAGGAACACCGTCTCGGGTGTCAGAAACGGGCGCAGGAGACGGAGTTGGGACAGAACTTTGCGGCGGCTGGATTCGGGCGTGTCACGCCGGGTCAGCCGGGGATGGTCTGGAACGCGGTCGAAGAGTTCTGTATAGAGGGTTTTGAACAACTCCGTGCGCTCTGCACGCGTGGATGTGCGGAGTTTGCCGGCCAGTTCGCGTTCTACTTCGAAGTGGTGGCGCAGTCGGTCAGGGGTGCGTTGGTGTTCAGCGGACATTCGCGTCGATTGGTGAAGAGGGCAGGCAGCGGGCACACAGGTTCATGAAACAACGTGTCGCGGCAAGCCATGACTAGTTTGTTTCGACCTGCGTGCGTGCGCAGGTGGCTAGCCGGTGTCTGAGGTTGCGGTCGTTGGCGAGCTTTAGAATCGCCGCAGCGAATTCGGCCGTTCCGTCTGCGATGCAAATATCTTCACCATCGCGTAACGCGAGCCCTTCGGCTCCGATGGCTGTCGAAACCACGGGGACTCCCATCGCGATCGCTTCGTAGATTTTGATTCGCGTGCCTCCACCGGCTTTCAACGGCACAATGATCACGTCACAAGCGTGAACGTGGGGTTGCACGTCTTCGACGGTTCCCGTGACTTCGATTCTGGAATCCTTGCTGGTGAGATCGCGGATGCGAGCTGGGGGATTTCGTCCGATGATTTTGAATCGACAGTCGGGGAGGGCGGCACGGACACGTGGGAGGATGTCGTTCACGAAATACAGCGCCGCGTCGATATTGGGCATCCAATCCATTGATCCGAGAAACCCCATCGTGAAAGGACGCTCCGGGGGCGCAGGCGGGGCGACCTCGAAGGCTT
>JBDNIB010000645.1:0-2278 GCA_041688535.1 Prosthecobacter sp. | reverse complement strand
CTGTGGCGATTTTTTCATCAAAGGCACCCGCTTTGACCTCGCCGCGCTGCTCGGTGATGCCGCGCTCGCGCAACGCTTCGCCAGCGGCAGCATGCTCATCTCGCGTCTCTGTCCGGTGGACTACCATCGCTTTCATTTTCCCTGTGCTGGCATTCCCACTGCCGCGCAGCGCATCAACGGCCCGCTGTACTCCGTCAATCCCATCGCCCTGCGCAAACGCCCGTCCATTCTCTGGGAAAACAAACGCGAGATCACCATGCTGAAGACAGCACAGCTTGGCGACGTGCTGTTGCTGGAAATCGGTGCCACCTGCGTCGGCTCCATCGTGCAAACCTTCGCCGCAGGCTCAAGCATTGCAAAGGGCGCGGAGAAAGGCTACTTCCGCTTCGGCGGCTCCAGCACCATCACGATCTTCGAGCCAGGAAAAATCCGTTTTGCCGATGATTTGATCGAACACAGTGCCGCTGATCGCGAGCTTTATGCGCGCATGGGTGAGGTGGCGGCTCGGCTGGCGTGAACCAGCGCCAATCACGGCCGCAAATGCTCAAAGTCAGTCAAGGCAAAGGAGCGGAAGTCTGCGTCAAAAGAGGTCATGCGCCAACCATGTGATTCAGCATGCGCCGCGAGCCATGCATCCGACCACAGATTCGGCGAAGGCTGCCTGCCGATGACAAAATGTCGAAACAACGACTCATGAGAAGCCTCCGGCTCGGACTCAAACGTGCGTGGGTCCAGTGCAAAGATGTTCCAGGCATTCAAGGCGTCCACATTGCTCAATGACTGGTTGTTCATGGCTTTGGAGTTGGTCAGCAGTCGCAGCACGCCGAGCCGGGTGAGCCAGCACACAGCGAGCGAATCGTCTGGCAGCGCCTGCCACCATTGCCATGCCCTGACATGATGGACATGGCCGCTGACCAGCAGCGCAAACAGCACGTTCACGTCGCCCACGGTTTTCATCACAACGCCTTGGCCGTGTCTGCTGCCTCAAACAGCGAGGCGGTTTCCGCATTCGTAAGCGCAGGCACACCTGCCGCCCGCACCGGTGGTACCTCCATGCGCCGACGGACCATGCTCTCATGCCCCACTTCACGCTGGAGCGCAAAGGTGAGCAGGCCCGGCAGCGTCAGCTTGCGCTGTGCTGCGACCTTCAGCGCCCGTTCATAGAGTTGCTCGGGCAAATCCAGTGTCGTTGTCATGGTCACAGTTTGGCATGCAGTTGCGTTTTCGTCGAGTCCTCATTGCCTGCTCACCCGCGCGGATGAAACCGCCGATGCACGTCCTTCAGCCGCGCCTGGTCCACATGCGTGTAGACTTGCGTGGTCGAGATGTCCGCGTGGCCGAGCATCTCCTGAATCACGCGCAGGTCGGCGCCGTTGTTCAGCAGGTGCGTAGCAAAGCTGTGCCGCAGCAAGTGCGGATGCACACGGGCGGGATCAATGCCGCACAGCGCGGCGCGTTCCTTCACGATCTGCTGGATGCGCGAAGTCGTCAGCCGCGTGCCGTTGCGGGTGATGAAAATGTGGCTCTGCGTCTTCGCTTTCACCAGCGCCGGCCGCGCATGCTCGACATACGCCGCGATGGCCTCGCGCGCAGCCCCCCCCACAGGCGAGAGTCGTGTTTTTGATCCTTTGCCCGTCACCCGAATCCAGCCTTCTTCGAGGCTCAGGTGCTCCAGCCGCGCGTCCGCCAGCTCGGACAAACGCACGCCACTGGCATAGAACAGCTCCAGGATCGCCCGATCACGCCGATCCAGCGGCAGCGTGCCGTCCACCGACTCGACGAGCTTGCGCACGTCCTGCTCGTTCAAAGTGTCCGGCAGGTGTTTTTCCTGCCGAGGCGGCAGCACCGGGTCGGCGGGATCGGCGGGGATGTGTTTCCGCGCGGTCAGCCAGCGGAAGAAAATTTTCAGCGCGATCAGCTCGATGCGTGCCGAAGACGCGGCGATGCCGTCCTTTTTCCGCTGCGCCAGAAAGCCGGTGATGTGGTCGGTGGTCACGGCGGCGACCGCCTCGGACTGATGTTTCGCCTTAAACCAAGACGCAAAAGCCTCCAAAAACCGCCGCACAAGAAGCTGGTAGTTCACGGACAGGCCGCGCTCCGTGGCGAGGTGCAAAATGAAGCCATCAATGAGTTCCAGCATCGGCGGCAGCATGGCACGGCATCGGTTGATGACAAAAAGTCATTGCCGTCAGGGGCGGGGAGCGGCAAAGATGGCTCAATTATGGCCTCCCTTAACAAAGTCATGCTCATCGGCAACCTCACCCGCGACCCGGAGGTG
>JBDNIB010000644.1:0-3759 GCA_041688535.1 Prosthecobacter sp. | reverse complement strand
CGAACAAGGTGCCGCTCAAGACCTGGAAACCGCATGTGCAGGACTGGAAGGACGGCGATCCGGCTTGGAAAAACGGCAAGGGCAAAGGACTCATCGGCGCGCTGAATTACCTCGCAGCAAAGGGACTCAACGTCTTCAGCTTTCTCACCTACAATGCCGCCGGAGATGGCGACAACGTGTGGCCCTTCGTGAATCGCGACGACAAGCTCCACTACGACTGCTCGAAGCTCGACCAATGGGGCGTTGTGTTCGATCACGGCACGAATCTCGGCCTGTACCTGCACTTCAAACTTCAGCAAAACGAGATGGACGATGATCGGCGCGGTCCAAAGAGCGAGGCAGGCAGCATTCCCGAGTCGCTGGACGGCGGCAAGCTCGGCATCGAGCGCAAACTTTACTGCCGCGAACTCATCGCCCGCTTCGGTCATGCGCTCGCGGTGAACTGGAACATCGGTGAAGAAAACACGCAGAGCGCGGAGGAGGTCATCGACATGCTGCGCTACCTCAAAGAGACCGACCCGTATCAGCACAACCGTGTTATCCACTCGTTCCCACCGCAGCAGGAGAAAGTTTATCTGCCGTTGCTCGGTGCCGCGTCGGAGTTGACTGGCACCTCTTTGCAGAATCCCTGGAACACCAGCCACCAGCGCGCGCTGGTCTGGCTACAGGAATCCGCCAAAGCCGGCAAGCCCTGGGTGGTCGCGCAGGATGAGCAAAACCCAGCCGGACTCGGGGTGCCGCAGGACATCGGCTACAAAGGCACCGACGGCATCGCCATCGAGAAGGCCAAGAAAACCGAAAACGTGACGACTGGCGACGTAAAGTCAAAGCCCTACACCATGCATGACATCCGCAAGCTCTGCCTCTGGGGCAATCTCATGGCAGGCGGCGCGGGTGTGGAATACTACTTCGGCTACGCGCTGCCCGAGAACGACCTCATCTGCGAGGACTTCCACAGCCGCGACAAGAGCTGGGACTTCTGCCGCATCGCCTTGGAGTTCTTCCGCGACGCGAAGATTCCGTTTCAAGACATGACCAACTCCGACGCTCTGATCGGCAACGGTAAGAACGATAACAGCCAATACTGCCTGGCGAAAGCTGGCGAAGTCTATCTCGTCTATCTGCCGAATGGCGGCACGACGGAGCTCGATCTGAGCGATGCGAATGGAGAATTCAGCGTGAGCTGGTTCAATCCACGCACCGGCGGCGGCGTGCAAAACGGTTCGGTCACGAAAGTGAACGCTGGCGCGAAGATCAGCCTCGGTAATGCGCCAGCAGACGCCGGTGAAGACTGGGCGATCATCGTGAGGAAGTAGACGGACTCGCTGCCCAGCACCCCATCACCATGCGTCTTCTTCGTGTCTCGATTGCAATTTCCATCCTCATACAAGCACTCGTGTTTGCACAAGGAGAGCCACCGGTTTTAGAGCGCGCATCGGATCTCCTCACCATCGACAACGGCACGGTCAAAGTCGGCATCGACCTGAATAAGGGCGCATCCATCACCTGGCTCTCTGGCGCGGTTTATCCGAAGAATCTCGTCAACTCCGTCGATCCCGGTCGCCTCATCCAGCAATCATACTACGCCGGGCGGAGTCTGAATCGTCAGGCGGACGGCCAACACGCGGCCTGGAGTCCGTGGACGTGGAATCCGATCCAAGGCGGCGGCGTTGGCTCATGGGCGCGAGTCACTGAATCGAAGAAGACAGACGAAGCCACGCTCTATGCCGAAACGATTCCCAAACTCTGGGACATGCCCAACGAGGAAGCTGCCGCCGTCATGCGCCAGTGGACCGCGTTCGAGCCTGATATGCCTCAAGTCGTGGTCGTGCGTTGCGAGTTGATCTGCAAACGCGCGCCCGATGATCGCTGGGGTCCGGCGGCGATTCGCCCGCAAGAAGTTCCCGCCTGCTACTTCACGCGCAATTTCAGCGCGATAAAAAGTTACCTCGGCGACGGCCAATGGCGCGAGGAGATGCAACCGCCTGGCCCGCCCTGGGGCAAGACCACACCGCCACGCAAGGCCATGGCCTGCTTCAATGCGCAGGGCATCGGCATCGGTGTGTTCAGCCCATCCTCGACCCAGTACTGGAATTTCGGTCCGCATGGCGGTGGCCAGTCCGCCGATTCCGCTGCCGGCCCTTGCATCCACGTCGCTCCCATCGACCGCGCCGCGCTCGGCCCACAATCGATCTACCGCTATCGCTACTGGCTGATCCTCGGCAGTGCGGCAGAGATAGCTGGCCGTTTCGATTCCCTTTGGAAAAAATATTCCGCCGAACGCGCTGAACTGATCAATCCCTGACATGATTTCAGAATCCGCCGCCGCATGAAAACACACGCAGATTCGATGGATCTGCAATGTCCCAAAGAAATCACAGGAAATTCGTGACCATCTGAATCTGGAATCGCTTTGCCTCGTGGCGGGTCGTCACCCGACAGTGAAGGAGGCATTGGACCGAGCCCGGTCAATCCTCGCCAAAGCCAAGGAGTCAAAACCAAGCCTGCACGGCTTGGAGATATGGTCTGTCTCGCAACCCACAGGCAAGCCAGTTTTCTCAATCGTCCTCAGAGACGCGCTGCGGGACATTCACCCGGATCGATTTGAAAAATGGAAGCTCTTGATCGGTCCGGATCTCGCTCCCACCTCAACTCAGGGTTTTATCGAGCGGACAGAAGTCAAAGCACAGCCTTGAGCCAGCGCCCGCCATGAACCGCCGCCACAGTCATCCGACGGTCCTGCGTGTTCCCGCCATTCAGCGCTTTTTCGTTCAATCCAACCCAACTATGAGCCTGCCCATCCCGCACACCATGGAGTGAGAGAAAGCGCGACAGCGTCGTGGAGTGCGCCGGCAGAGATGCCGGGGCCACCCGGCATTGGCGACGCCGCTGTCGAATGCCGCCAGAGTCACGCACCCGTCACGCGTCTGCTACAGCGGTGTCGGCGGGGCAAGGCTTACGCCTTGCCCCTCTGCCACGCGCACTCCACGACGCTGCCGCGATGATCGAGCGCATTCGACTGCATGGTTACGGCTAAGGAAGGCCCGCCGGTGGAAATCCCGAATATAGCCCAGCCAGGCTATCTCGAATCGTATGCGGACCCGGTGTTCGGCTCCAAAGTCACCCGCATCACGGGCGATCCCGACACACTCATTCCAAACCTTGATGCGAAGTGGGACGCCGTGGCGCGGCATGGCGTCAGCCCGCCCGTCGGTTTGGACGCTCCGCTGCACGCACACACTCCCAAACGTCGGGCGATGCGGCAAAGGGAATCAGGCTGCTTCACGTAGCCCCTCGACGCCGCACACACCCAACCCACGTCATTCTGAAGGCGTTCTTGTGAGATATTCTGTTCGAGTAGCAGACCTCAGAAAATCTCCGGCTCCGGCACGGCGGGACCGTGCTGGAGGAAGTCGAAATCTGCCCCCTGATCGGCCTGCGTGACGTGTTCGACGTAGAGCTTCGCGTAGCCGCGATGGTAGCGCGGTGGGGCGGGCTGCCAGTCGGCGCGGCGTTTCGCCAACTCCTCATCGCTGACGTGGAGGTGCAGTTTGCGATTCGGCACGTCGAGTTCGATCAGATCGCCGGTCTTCACCAGCGCCAAGGGGCCACCGATGGCGCTTTCAGGGGCGATGTGCAGTACGCAGGCACCGTAGCTGGTGCCGCTCATGCGACAGTCGCTCAGGCGCACCAGGTCGCGGATGCCCTGCATGATGAGCTTCTTCGGAATCGGGAGCTGGCCCCACTCGGGCATGCCGG
>JBDNIB010000643.1:0-9529 GCA_041688535.1 Prosthecobacter sp. | reverse complement strand
GCGTGCGGCCGAACTCGGAACCCATGCATACCATGGTGGACTCAAGGAGTCCGTTGGAGGCGAGATCCTCAATGAGGGCGGCAAACACGCTGTCCATCGTGGCACCAGTGCCGTTTAGCGCTGTGTCGATGTTGTTGTGCATGTCCCAGCCACCGGATTGAACTTCGATGAAGCGCACGCCGGATTGAACCAGACGGCGGGCAAGCAGAGCACCCTGGCCGAAGTTGTTGTTACCGAATTTTTCGCGAGTGGCCGCTGGCTCCAGGGAGAGGTCGAAGGCCTTGAGGTCTTCACTCTTCATGAGCTTCATAGTCTCATCGTAGAACTCGCTGTAGGCTTTGACTTCTTCAGATTGGAACTTCTTGCGGAACGCTCCATCAAACTCGTCCATGAGTGCAACGCGCTTTTTGAACTGCGTGTCGGAGTTGGTGGTTGGACGGATGTTCTGCAGACCGGTCTGGGGGTTCGAGATCGGAATCGGGCTGGTAGCGGGCGGGAAGAAGCCAGCGCCAGGATAGGCACTGCCGCTGTTGACCACGACACTGTCCGGAAGGGTGACACCCTTGATACGGCCGAGGAAGTGGGAAGCCCAGGCACCCATGGCGGGGTGAACAATGGTGCCACGTGGCTCGTAACCGGTTTTCATGATGTAGGTGCCCGCCTCATGCACTCCGGTCTTGGAGGTCATGGAACGAATGATGGAGATTTTGTCGGAGACAGCCGCCATCTTGGTCATGGAACCGCCGAGGAAGTCCACCCCGCCTTTGCCCTTGATGGGATCGGTTGGGCCTTTGGTGGCACCGGTTTTTGGATCCCAAGTGTCAATGTGGGTCATGCCGCCACCCATCCAGAGGAAGATGACGTTCTTGGCCTTGCCAAATCCTGGAGCGGCACCGGATGGAGCCGCACGGAGGTTGAGGGCTGGCATGACGGTGACGCCAAGGGCGGTCTGGGCCGTGCGCATGATGAAGTCACGGCGGGCCATCGGGCTGAGTTTGTTGAGTTCGGTTTTCATGTGGAGATGTGTTTTACGTTGCTGATGATTGTTAGATGGGATGGGATTGGATTATTGAACAAAGATGAATTCGCGGGTGTTGATGAGCGCCCAGATCATGTTGGAGTAGCCATCATCACCACCACCAATGGCGCGCTTGGCGATTTCTTTTTCGTTCATCGTGGGTCGGCGGCTGAGCACGGAGAGGAAGAGAGCTTCCACCTTGTCCGAGGGGTTGCTCATCTTGTCCATGGTGCGGAAGATGAGGGAATCACTGCTGGTGAGCATTTGCTGCGCCTTACCGTTCATCATCGTGAGAACCTGAGGCACGGAGCCGACCTTGGTGCTGCCGTCGATGAGATTGCGGGGTGACTGGCCGAAGTCGATGAGGAAGTGGCCGTTGGGCGCGGGCTGGTCCAGCTCGGCGGCACGACGCAGCACCATGTTTTCAAAGCTCAGGGAGGCGTTTTCCATCATCATGTCAGGCTCGGCTTTGGCTTTCCCTTTACTCTTTTTGTTGTCTTCCATGTTGCCTGCCTCGGCAAGTCCGCCGCCCATCAGGGCGCGTTCCTTGGCATCCATCTTGCGATATGCGTCATATTTCATCAGCACTGTCTGTGCATCCAGCTTCGGATTGGACAGATCAAGGTCGATGGACTTGCTATAAAGGTCATCCAGGGGCTTCTGATACTTGTCTGGCTCGCCGAGGACGAGGGTCATGTAGGAATCCCAGGCCTGTTCAGCAGTCATGCGGCGCAGCAGCGGTCCCTGGAAGTAATAGGGCTCACCCATGGCGATGTGCTCGGTGGTGGCTTCGGACTGGTAGGCACGGGTGTTGTAAATGATGCGCATGAAGGCCTTGAGGTCGAATTTCACCCGCTTCATTTCTTCGGCCAAGTGCTTGAGCAGCTCTGGGTTGGCGGACTGGTTCGGATCATCAATGTTCGTCACCGGCTCCGAGATGCCCTGGCCGAAAGCACGTTTCCACATGCGGTTGGCGATGGCCATGGCGAAGCGAGGATTGGTGGGATGGGTAGCCCAGGCGGCGAAAGAACCGCGCAGATCTTCCTCAACCTTGGTCTTCTGCTTGTAGCAGGCGAGGTTCTTGTCGTCCTTGCTCCAGGTGATGAATTTGGGTGCCACTGGATCGCCTGGCTTGGCATCTTTATATTTATAGTCATGCGGCAGTTTGGTGACGTTGGTGTCCGTGTCGTTGACCGCATAACGGTTCGCGCCAATGAACTGCTCAATACCGTTGCGCAGGCGTTTGATGTCCATGCCGTTCTTCTCGATAATTTTCTCGATGTCAGTCATGATCTTGCCGCTCATGTCGGCCATCATCATATCATCACCTTTTTTCGGGCGCTGCGCGCGGTAGCGAGTGCTTGTCGCACCAAAGAAAGAGGCCATTTCAAAGAACTGGTGCTGGGTCCAGTCTGAGAACGGATGGTCATGGCACTGGGCGCAGGCCACATCGGTGCCGAGGAACACCGCCAGCGTGTTGGCGAGGTTGTCCAACTGCATGCCGGAGTCGCGGAGCAGATAGCCAGCGGCCCCGTTATGCCACATCTTGCCATCGGCAGTGAGCATCTCATAGACCACCTTGTCCCAAGGCGTATTGGTGGCGACCTGCGTCTGTAGCCAGTTGATGTAAGGAATGCCGCGGATGTTGTTGCCACCGTCAAGGCGGTCCTTCACGCGCAGCATTTCAGCCACATAGTTGTACATGTGGCTGTTGTAGCCGGGATTATCCAACAGCATGTCAATCAGCTTGGCGCGCTTGTTGGGGTTGGAGTCCTTGATGAACGTCGTGGTCTCCGCGTGGTTGGGGATGCGGCCAACGACGTCAAGATAGACGCGGCGCACGAACTGCTCGTCATTCGCCATGGCGTTGAACCCGGTGATCGGCTTCTTGCCACCTTTCGCACGCTCAGGATTGGCACGCACCAAGCCTTTGGCGACCAAGGAGTCGATCATGCTAGAAGCCTGAGCGACGGTGCCGTTGGCTAGCATGACCGGCTGCTCCGAGGGTTTCAGGCTTTTAGCCAGCGCTTGATCTTCCGCAGACAGCTTGGTTAGCGGAAATTTATGAGTGGAGCCGTCTGCGGTGAGCAGGATGATGTTCTCACCATCGAGGCCGATGAATGAGGCGGTGACTTGGCGGCCCGAGGTATCCGTCCATGTGCGGACTTCCGCCAGAGCGGAGGTCGCGAACAAGGTGGAGACGAAGAGGCTGCTGAGCAGTTTCGTGGTTTGTTTCATGGTGGTGTGGAGTGAAGTGGGAGTGCTTCTGAAGGTGCGAACGTGTCGCCGCCCTCAATGATTAGACAAATTTGCTCATTTTTTTCGATTTCAGCAAGTAGCAATCCACACAACGGCCTCACGGAAGCTCAAAAAGCTGTTTCTCATGGGCCGTGAGGCTCGGGTTTTGCCGTTTTGGTGGAGTATTGGCTCGAAAATCATGGTTTGCGCCGAAATGCCGCTAAAACGCCTTCTTGATGAAAGCCTCGATGTCCGCGTGCATCTTCGCCATATCCGGGCGGAAGGTGTACATCATGTGGCCGGACTCGTATTCGGCGACGGAGATGTTCCCGCGCAGTTCCTCCGGCAGGCGCATCTGGCGCAGGCTGAGGAGCATGTTGTCCGGAGGCGTCACCAGATCACGCCAGCCGACCAGGGCGAGCACCTTGAGGTGGGGGTTTTGCTTGATCGCCTCGGCGAGTTGGCCGCTGACGCTGGTGTAGCTGTTGCCCTTGCCGTGGTTCCAGCTTGGCTGGGGTGCGAGCACCTCGTAGGGGAGGTCTTTCTCATAGTGTAGCTCCTCGCGCAGGTAGGCGTTCATGGAGGCTGCGGCCACGCTGCCGACGACACGCATGAAAGGCTCGATCTGTGGATGCTGCTCGGACTCGTCGCCATCCCGGCCGGTGACGCGGGCATCGTAGGCACCGATGACGAGCTTTTCCTTTCGCAGCAGCATTTCGCGGAAGAAGCCGCCGTCGATGCGCAGTTCCTGCTCTTCGATCAGCTTCGGCTCCAGGCCGGTCAGGCGGGCGAGTTTCTTCACCACGGCCTCACGTTCGGCCTGCGTTAAATCACTGCCTTTTAATAAGGCTGACGCATATTCGCCGAAAGCGAACTCGCGCGACTCAGCGACTGCCTTCTTAAAATCTGCCTGCAAGTCGGGCGGCAGCTTCTTGTGGTAGTGCGCGGTGGCGGTGAGGGCGGGCAGTAGGACCTGGTAGGGCAGATTGTTCAAGGGGCCAGAGCGCAGGGTGTCGTAGTCCAGCAGGCCGGAGACAATGATCAGGCCATTCAGGTACATGCGATGTCGCTCCTGCAAATGCTGTGCCAGCCCGCCACCGCGGATACCGCCGTAGCTCTCTCCGGCGATGAACTTCGGCGAGCGCCAGCGCTGCTCGCGCGTGACCCACAGCCGCATGAATTCGCCCACGCTGGCGATGTCCTCTTCCACGCCGAGGAATTCGCTGACCTTTTGCGGGTCTTCGGCACGGCTGAAGCCCGTGTTCACCGGATCAATGAACACGAGGTCCGTCACATCCAGCAGCGAGAACTCGTTGTTCACCAGCCTGCCCGGCGGCAGTGGCGGGGTGAGGCCGTCCGGCGGCAGGTCCACACGTTTCGGCCCGAAGGCACCGAGATGCAGCCAGACGGAGCTGCTGCCGGGGCCGCCATTGAAACAGAACGTGACCGGCCGCGTGGCGGCGTCCTGCACCCCTTTCATGGTGTAGGCCGTGTAAAACACCTGGGCGGAGGGTTTTCCATCTGGTTTCAAAATCGGCAGCGTACCCGCCGTGGCCTGGTAGGCGATCTCCTGGCCGCCAATCGTCACCTTGCCTTCGGTGACGACCGGTTTGTCGTCACTAGGCTTCTTCTCCGTCTTCTTTTCGCCGTCCTTCTCGTCCTTCTGCTCGGCAGGAGGTGATTCGGCCTTTTTCGCCACCTCTTTCTCGGCGAGGAGGCACACAGGCAGCGCAAAGGCGAACAACAGGGCGGGGGAGAATGGTCGGTGCAACATGGTGGCCGAAACCATCGCATGAGCAGGCGGGGTAGGGAAAGTGTTTCTGCATTCCCACCTCATCTGCAAACGAACCCGAACACCGAGGACCGCAGCTTACAGTTTGCCCTTTTTCGCCACCTGCGGCGGCTGCACCGTGATGCCTGCGGCCGCCATGACGAGGCGCTGAAAAGCGTCACGCGGCTTGTTGCTGTCAGGAACAAGGACGTTCTGCACCATGAAAACGGTGACGATGCCACTGTGCGGATCGATCCAGCCGTTCGTGGCAAAGGCGCCGCCATGGCCGTGGCTGCCGACCGGCATGCTGGCGCAGACGCGCTGGGTTTGGATGTTGCACTGCCAGCCGCAGGCGTAGTTGAGCTGTTTCCCGCCTGCGGTGACGGGCGTGGTCATGTCCGCCACGGCTGCGGCGCTGATGATGCGTTTGCCATCGAACTCGCCGCCGTTCGCGACCATAGCGTAGAAGCGGCCCATGTCCGCCGCCGTCGAAAACAAGCCGCCCGCAGGCTCCGGCATGTGCTGCACAGTGGCATCGCTGGTAACGAAGGGATTGTAGCCGGGCACGAGTTCATGCGTGTCCTCATCCATCTTATAAGTGCGAGCGATGCGGGCGCGTTGTGCCTCATTCGGATGAAACGTGGTGTCCTGCATACCCAGCGGCTCAAAGATGCGGCTGCGCATAAAATCCTCATACTTCATGCCGCTGACGATCTCGATGATGCGTCCGGCCACCGTGGGGCCGAATCCGTATTCGTAGCTGCTGCCAGGCTGGAAGGCCAAAGGTGTCTTAATGAGCGTGGTGACATACGCTTTGAGCGAGATCGCCCCGTCGGTCGGTTTGCGCGGCGGAAAGGCGATTCCCGCCGTGTGGGACAGCAGCAGGCGCAGCGTGATCGCTTTCTCCGGCTTCACGCCACCTGCGGCGGTCACTTTCGCGAGATCAGGCAGCCATTTTGACGCTGGTTCGTCGAGCGCGAGCTTCCCTTCATCCACCAGCGTCATGACGGCGGTCGCATTGACCGATTTCGTCATCGAGGCGATCCAAAACAGGGCGTCCTTCTCCATCGCCCGACCTTGGGCGATGTCCGCCATGCCCGCGGCGTCGTGATGGACGATTTTGCCTTTTCCATCACCAGGGTGACGATGCCAGCCGCCTGCTTCGCCTGCACCGCGGCCTCCATGGCCGGGTGAATGGCCGCGAGCTGGGCGGGATCGAGCGCGAGGGCTTGGGTGAATGCAAAAGCGAGGAAAGGAGAGGTTTGAACGACGTGGCCGCTTTCAACGGCAACCGTGCCTGATCTCATGCAGCGAAAATAAACCCGCTATCGAAGTGGCGATTGAGGAGGAAGTGGCCGCAGCCTTTACCTCTACCAGAATTTCGCTACACTCGGCAAATGAGCACGATCACCGCCATCTTCGAGCCTGACATCGACGGCACACTTCATCTGCCCCTGCCGGAGAGCTGGCGCAATCTGCGCATCCGAGTGAAGGCGGAGCTGGAGCCAGTGCAGCCGGCGGGAGAGTCGGCTCTAAAGGGCTTTGGTTGCCTGCGCGGCAAGATTTCGATGAGCCGCTGGAGGACTTCAAAGATTGCATGGCATGAGGCTGCTCATCGACACCCATGCGCTGATCTGGTTCTGCGAAGGCAGTAGCGCGCTGAGTCCCTCTGCCCGCGCGGCGATGGAGGATGAGTCGAACGAGCGCTTCACCAGCCATGCGACCCCATGGGAGGTGACCATCAAGCTGGCGCTCGGCAAGCTCGTGATGGCGGTGGATTACGAGGTGATTTTCCCCGGTGTCTTGCAGGCAAATGGCTTCCAGCTCCTGCCTTCCTCGCTTGGTCATTAGCGTGAGTTGATGAAGTTGCCACGGCTTCATGGCGATCCGTTCGACCGCCTGATCATTGCCAAGGCGCAAGCCGAGGAGCTGACCATCATCACCAGTGATCAGCATTTCTCCTCCTACGGCGTGCCGTTGCTCTGGTGAAAACTTGATTGCTCCCGGTAGATGATTCTCAAGCCTGCTTGCACGCCTTGATCGTGTTCGCCATCAGCATGGCGATGGTCATCGGGCCGACGCCGCCGGGGACGGGCGTGATGGCGCGGCATTTCGGCGCGACTTCATCGAAGGCGACGTCACCGACGAGTTTGTAGCCTTTTGCGGTCGTGGGATCGTCCACGCGGTTGATGCCGACGTCGATGACGACTGCGCCTTCCTTGACGTGCTCCGCTTTGATGAAATGCGGGCGGCCGATCGCGGCGATGATGATGTCGGCAGTGCTGGTGATGGCGGCGAGATCGCGGGTGCGGGAATGCGTCACTGTCACGGTGGCGTCACCGCCCTTGCCCTTGGCCATGAGCAACAAGGCCATCGGCTTGCCCACGATCATGCTGCGACCGACGACAACGGCATGCGCGCCGCTGGTTTCGATGCCAGCATCAATCAACAGCCGCTGGCAGCCGAGCGGTGTGCAGGGGACAAAGCCGGTGGGATCTTCGAGCGCGAGCTTGGCGACGTTCACGGGATGAAATCCGTCCACATCCTTCGCCGGGTCAATTGCCCGCACGATGGCCGCCTCGTCGATGTGCTTCGGCGGCGGACTTTGCACCAGAATGCCATGAATCGCGGGGTCGTTGTTCAAGACCTGCACATGCGCGAGCAGCTCATCCTGCGTCGTAGTGACCGGCAGCTCGAGTTTGACGCTGTGCAGACCCAGCTCGCGGCATTTTTTGTCCTTGGAGCGAACGTAGGCGCGGGAGGCCGGATCATCGCCGATCAGTACGACCGCGAGGCCCGGTTTGCGTCCCTGCGCGGCCAGCGCGGCGATTTCGCGGCGGCATTCTTCGAGGACTTTTTCGGCAACGGCGGTTCCAGAGATCGTGGTCATGCGCTTTGATGGCGCAAGGCGCGCGGCATTTCAAGCCGCCAGCAGCCGCTGTTTGCCGCCTTCGACCAGCATGGCGGCCAGTTCGGGCATGTAGCGGGCGATTTCGTGGGAGAGCATCGAGAGACGGGTCTCGGACTTCCAGTTGCCCTTTTTGCTGCGGTCGCTGTCCGTCATTTCGACCTCGACGAGGGTGGAGAAGACGGTGGTTTCGGCCTGAAATTCGCGTTGCAGAGTCATGATGTAAGGGCAGGTTGATCAGTCGTTACCAGGACGAGTTCGCCGTCCTTGAGCGTCCATTTGCGTCTATCCAAAGCACCCGTGTTCAACATGGCATCAATCCCATTGCTCAAGAGCATCCGCGCCGCCTCGGCGGGGCTGCTGCCAAACGTGCCCTTCAAGGTCATGTCTTCGAGGTACTGCCTGATCTGCGGTGTGATCGCGATCGTCAGTGAATGTGAGTCGAAGGTGTTTGAGGGGCGGGCCATCCAGTTTTAATCCGGTAATAACCCCATTTTAATTCCAACCTGACTCAATGGTCAAGGTTGGTTTCGATTTATTTGGGGTTTTTACCCCATTTAAACCCCTGATTTATTTAATATATATTAATCATCTGTCGCTTTCCGATGGAAATCGCCTCAACCCTGCGTTGAAACCGCCTTCCTTATTCTATGAAACATTACCGCCTCGCCTCCTTCTCCCTCGCCGCTTTACTGACCACCGCGTTGTTCACCCTCCAGGCTGAAGAAGCGGACTGGCAGTACTGGTTTGCCGATGGCTCCCTGCAAGGTGGCCAGATCATCAGCGGGCAGGCCAGCTACAAGGTGGAAAATGGCGTGCTGATCGGCACCACGACCGAGGGCAGCCCGAACAGCTTCCTTGCCATCGGGCCATTCAAGGATTTCGAGCTCGAGTTCGAGGTGAACGTGGATGACGCGCTCAATTCCGGCGTGCAGGTGCGCAGTCACATCGCCAAAGAGGGTGATCCCGCCCCTGAAGGCAGCAAAAGCAACAAACCGAATCCTCCTGGCCGTCTCTATGGTCCGCAGTGTGAGATCGCCACCAACGGCACTGCTGGCAACTTTTATGACGAGGCTCGTCGTGGTACTTGGTGGAGCCTGCTCACGGAAACCGAGGCTGTGCGCACGGAGGAAGCCAAAGCCGCCTTCAAAAAAGGCGAGTGGAACCACTTCCGCATCGTGGTGAAGGGCGACCACTACCAGAGCTTCGTCAACGGCGTGAAAACCGCCGATTTCAGCCAGCCCGGCGATCCCGAAGGCTACATCGGCTTTCAGGTGCATGGCATCAAGACCGGCACCGGTCCTTACAGCGTGCGCTGGCGCAGTGTGAAGTTCCGCGAGACGAAGTAAGCGCCTAGCAGTAGCACGCCCAGAGCCGCCGCCATCCAGTTTCGCCACCAGGGCGTTTGCTGGATGGGGATCGGTCTTGAGCGGTCTCCCGCCAGCAGCAGCATCCATTTGGGCGGCTCGGCAGGATTCGCGGCATCATGCGTCCAGAGCAGCACGTCGTGCAGTTTGCCCTTGGGCATTTCAAAGACGATTTCAGGCTCCTCGCAGCGCCAGCGCCAGGCGGCGGTGACCAAGGTGTGCGCCGT
>JBDNIB010000642.1:0-5630 GCA_041688535.1 Prosthecobacter sp. | reverse complement strand
TGAGGCGGCGGCGCTGGCGCGAGATGGCAGCATGAATTACGAACGCGTCGATGAAGGCAGCGCGCGAACGCCGCTGGTGGCACGCGTGCAGAAAAATCTGCGGCGGGATCGTGTGCGATTCGAGCAAGGCGACGCGATGAACCTGCGTGGCGACCTCGGCGACTATGACATCGTACACGCGGCCAATTTGCTGTGTCGCCTGACCGATCCGCTGAAGCTGATCGAACGGCTGCCGAGTCTCGTGCGTCCGGGCGGGCAGCTTTTGCTGACGACGCCCTGCACTTGGCTGGAAGAATTCACGCCGCGTGGCAACTGGCCGCAGGACTCGACGCGTGAGTGGCTCACGGCGTTACTGGAGCCTCACTTTGATCTGACGAAGACCTGCGACATGCCGTTTCTGATCCGCGAGCATGCGCGGAAGTATCAGTGGAGCGTGGCGCTGGGGATGCGCTGGCGGAGGAAGGTGTGAGTTTGCAAAATGATGAGGTGGCAAAATAATCGCGCCGGGTGGTGAGGATGCCTGAGTGCTGATGTAAGCCGACTTGAATGGTGTTTTGAACTTTTTCTTCACGCACCTGGGGTGGCTTGCCCCGCTCGGGATTATTTTGCCACCCCACATTTTGCAGAATTCTCTTCTGCGCTTGATTCACCGCCTTGATCTGCCCTACGCTGCGAAATCATGAAAAACGCGCTCCTTTTCGCCTCATTCGTCACCGCAGCCGCCTTGCAGGCCCAAACGCCGAATTTCAAAGAGCAACTGATCGATGCCGAGGTCGGCATTGGCTACGGGCTGGCGGTGGCGGATGTGAACGGAGACGGCAAAACGGACATCCTGCTGGCGGACGCCAAGGTGATCGTCTGGTATGAGAACCCGACGTGGACGAAGCACATCATCGCCGAGCAGCTCACGGAGAAGGACCATGTGTGCATCGCCGCGCGTGACATCGACGGCGATGGCAAGTGCGAGATCGCCGTGGGCGCGGGATGGAACCCCGGCGACACCGTGGGCAGCGGCGCGGTGTTCTATTTGATCCCGCTGGCAGACCGCACGCAGAAATGGGAGCCGGTGAAGCTGACGCATGAGCCGACGACGCATCGCATGAAATGGGTGCGCAATCATGCGGGGCGTTATGATCTCGTCGTGGTGCCGCTGCATGGCCGGGGCAATGACAAGAACGGCGAAGGCGACGGCGTGCGCGTGCTGGCCTACCACATGCCGGAAGATCCGCGCCAGGAGTGGAACACGACGCTGGTACAGGGCACGATGCACAAGACGCACAATCTGGACATCATTCCCGCACCCAATGGCGAGGCAGAAAGCCTGCTGCTGTGCGGACGCGAGGGCGTGGTGCGGCTCGATCAATCCGCCAACGGCTGGCAGGAACAATGGATCGCCAAGCATCCGACAGACAGCAGCGAGCTGCTGGGCGCGGGCGAGGTGCGCTACGGTGCCTTTGCTGGCGGGCAACCGTATGTGACCACGATCGAGCCGATGCACGGCGACAAGCTGGTGCTGTACACACCACCGCCGAATGGTCCGAAAAACGGCACCTGGGAGCGGCATGTGCTGAGTGATCAACTCGTCGATGGGCACGCCATCGCCACGCATGACTTGCTCGGACTGAACAACCGCCAGATCGTCGTTGGCTGGCGGGCGCAGCAGCAGATCGGCAAGGTGGCAGTGAAGCTCTTCTGGACGACGAAAGAGGACGGTAACGGCTGGCAGGAGACCTTCATCGACGACGGTGGCATGGCCTGCGAGGACGCCGTTTGTGTGGACTTGGACGGCGATCGTGACTTAGAGATCATCGCGGCGGGTCGTCGTAGTAAGAATTTGAAGATTTACTGGAATCAGCGGAGCCAGTAGAACGTAATTTTTTAGACTGGCTCTAGCCCTTGGTTGCAGCGGTGCCGATTTTGCTCCTAAAATCGCATCCGTCATGAAAGCCATACGACTTGCCACGCTTGCTGTTGGAGCGCTCCTGCTGAGCCAGTGCTCACTGCCAGAGTATCCGCTGTTCTCCTCACGTTATGAGATGGTGCGCCGCCCGCTGATGGTGTTGCCGCCCCTGGCCTCGCAGTCACCCCTCTACGTCTGGCACGGCAGGGGACAACCCGGACCGCTGAGTGTGAACATCGACCTCAGTCAGCAGAAGGCGTTTCTGTTCAAAAACGGCCAGAGTGTCGGCTGGACCTATGTGGCGACAGGCCGCAGTGGCTTCAACACCCCGTCCGGCACCTTCCGTATCATGGAGAAGATCGCGGACAAGCGTTCCAACAAGTATGGCTGCATCGTGGACCGCAACGGCAATGTGGTGAACAGCAATGCAACGGCCGGTGTGTCGCGTGTTCCGGCAGGCGGACGCTTCATCGGTGCCAGAATGCCCTACTGGATGCGCATCACCGGCTACGGCGTGGGCATGCATGCGGGTCCGATTCCTCATCCCGGTTCTCCCGCCTCTCACGGCTGCATTCGCCTGCCGAGTTCCATGGCAGAGACGATCTTCCAGAATGCGTCTGTCGGATCGCGTGTGACGATCATGAATTGAGCGTTTCGCTCAATATTTCCTCAAAGCGCCGCAGCCAGGCCTGCGTGCTCGTTTCACGCAGCAGCCACTGACGGCCGGCACGGCCGATGACCAGACGCGCGGTAGCAGGCGTGGTCTCCATGGCCAGCACATCGCCCACGATGCCACGCACATCACCCGGCTCATGCTGCAGGCCGGTGACGCCATGCTCCACGATCTCGGTGAGACCGCCGGATTTGGCCGCGAGCACCGGCTTGGCATAATCATAGGCCTCATACACCACCAGTCCCAGTGGCTCCCACCACGTCGAGGGTACGATCACCGCCCGGCAACGCCGCAGTGCCTCACGCTTCGTCTCACCGGAAATGTGGCCGAGCTGGCCGATGTAGGGGTTCGTGCGGATGCGCTGCTGCACCGCGTGGTCCAGCGGCCCTTCACCGGCGAGGTGCAGGAGCGGCGTGTTGTTGCCGAGTTGCGCGCGCAGCTCATCCCAGGCGTCGAGCAGCGGGATGACACCCTTTGTTTCCGTCAGCCGACCGAGGAACAAATAGTAACCCGCATCCTCCACCACCGGCGTTTGTGGCAAAGCGTTCCAGGCATGCCGCAGCGTATGCACACGCCCCGCCGGCAGAGCCCCGGCAGCCACCATCTTTTGCCGCATGAAATCCGACACCGCAATCCATGCCTTCACACTGTTCAGCCAGCCGCTACGGTGCAGCGCCTTCAGCATCAGGGCGAACAGGGCGCTCTTCACGATGGAACCCTGCCACGCGCCGCCCAGCACCTCCCGCCAATAGCTGCCATACAGTGCATCAGGCTCCAGCCTACCCTTCATCTGTAGCGTGCCGCCGACGGAGAAGGGCCGATAATTGTGCAGGAACTGGATCACCGGCAGACCGCGCTCCTGCGCCGCGTGATACAGAGATGGCGAGCCGACCGGATGCACATTGTGAAACACCGCCGCTGCCGCACCGCTCGCATCCAGAGCCGTTTCAAACCGGCCCCGTGCCTCGCGGTTGTAAAACAGCCGCGTCGCCTGCTGGCACGATGAAGGAGCCGCCGCCCCAGTCCATTCCGCGCTGTCAAACCGGCACCACGTCATGTCATGCGCGGTGGCCAAGTCGTCATGGATCTTGTCCACGATCAGCTCCTCGCCACCACGGAAGAGGTAACGATTAAACACATGCAGCAGAGCAGGCGGAGGCTTGGGGGAAGGAGGGACCATCAATAAAAATTTCGCCCACCCATGCAGCGGACAGGCTCATCTGCCAAGCAGAACCCGGGCCAAGCGGCGAATCCACCCTGAAAAGCAGAGCCGTCTTGCCTTAATACTTCCATGGCTATACTCAGCCACCATGAAGCCCACCAACCTCTTCATCGCGACCGCCATTCTTGCCACCAGCGTGCTCGCCCAGGATGCCGCACTGCGGCCCTGGAAGGATGTGCAGGGCCGCATCATCCAGGCCGCGTTTGTCAGCGCCACAGCAGACAGCGTCACTTTGCGCATGACGGATGGCAAAGAGCACCAGCTTTCCCTCACGCGCCTCAGTGCCGACGATCAGGCCTTCGTAAAAAGCCGGGCACCCGCGTCCCCACCCGCTACGGCCACTGCCGAAGGCACCACACCCGCCGTGGCTGCCGCCGCATTGAACCGTGTGCCCATTGAGCAGCGTACCTGGCCGCAGGACGTCATCGTGCCAGCGCGATCCATCGAAATCCAGATCATTGAGGAATCCCCCGCCGCGCGGAAGTGCATCTACCGCTCCGAAGGTTTTGAGTTCACCTCGCAGGCCAAACTGGCCGGCAGCGTGATGAAGGAAGTGGCGCGCACCTTTGAAGCCACCAAGACCCTCGTCTCCTCGCTGCCCTGGGGCATCGTCTGCAAGCCGCCGGAAGGCTTCGAGCGCTACCAGGCCGAACTTCACGAGACGCGCAATTACTACGTCGCCGCAGGCGGGCCGCCGAACTCCGGTGGCGTGTACATGGGCGGCGAGAAAATCTTCAAAGTCCCCTTCCCCAGCATCGGCCTCAAGCTCCTCGGCAAAACCTACGCCAAGGACGCCGATTACGACGGCGGCACCTTGATCCACGAGATCACCCATCAGGTGATGGACGACTACCTCACCTTCCTGCCCGTCTGGGTCATCGAAGGCACCGCCGAGTACACCGAAATGCTGCCCTACAACGCCGGCAAATTCCGCGCCGACGCCCACACGTCCGGCATCCGCGATCACATCAAGGAGATGGAAAAACGCGGCTACGCCATCGACATCGGCAATCTAGAAACCCACCCGACGATGAACCGCGCCACCTGGTCCGGCATCGCCGACAGTGACAACAAGAAGATGGGCGAGCTCTACTTCCGCTCCGTCCTCGTCTTGTATTTCCTCTGCCACCGCGACGGTGAAAAGGGCAAGGAGGGCCAGCGCTTCATCAAATTCATGGACGCCGTCTATGGCGAAACCGAGGCACTCCGCACCTTCTTCAAAGATCCCCGCGTCAAACGCTCCCCCGATGGTCGCTTCAGCTATCCCACCAGCTTCCCGCCGCCGGACATGAAGGGCGAGACCGCCCCCTTCAAACATTTAAAGCTCTTGCTCGACGACCGCAGCTACTCGCAGATCGCCCAGGAAATCATCACCGCCTACAAGGAAATCGGCATCAAGATTTCGGTAAACTGAGCGCCCGTACGGCGGCATCCACCTTCGCCTCGTCCAGTCCGCCGCTCGTCATCATCGTCTCAAAGCGGCTGAAATCCCGCGTCAGCACGCACACCCCATAGGCGCGTGATTCCACGCAGGGAGAAAGCAGCGCATCCTGGAAAATCGGCCGCACACACTCCGTCATTTGGTCCAGCAGCAGCGCCGCATAGGCGTCCGTAATCTGCCCGCAGCCAATCGCACCCGCAGACACGCAAATGCTCTTCCATGCGGTATTCGGTGGCCTGTTGCAGCGTGAAACCCACCCCCGTCGATTACGATCCCCAGCGTTCCCCCAGGGAAATCGGCGTCGCCGGATGCTCCAGGTGCAGATGCACCTCCAGCAGCGTCTTGCGGTCATGATCCTGCGACCGATGGCCGGTGCCGTACGCAATGGTCGTGA
>JBDNIB010000010.1:0-2345 GCA_041688535.1 Prosthecobacter sp. | reverse complement strand
GCGCTGCTGGAAGTGATGCAGGAGACGCAGGTGACGATTGATGGCGAGACCCATGCGCTCACGCCGCCGTTCATGACCTTCGCCACGCAGAATCCCATCGAGCATGAGTGCACCTATCCGCTGCCAGAGGCGCAGCTTGACCGCTTTTTGCTCAAAGTGCTCATCGACTACCCCGACACGGCCAATGAAACGTTGATCGTGAAGGCCGTGTCATCGCGTGCCTCGGGCGGCGGGCTGTCAGCGACGAATGTGCAGCCCGTTTGCACCCCGGCGGACATCATCGCCGCGCAGGAAGAGGCCGCTGCGGTGCGGGCGGTCGATCAAGTGGTCGATTACGCCGTGAACATTGTGCGCGCGACCCGCCAGCACAGCGCGATCTCGCTCGGCGCTGGCACGCGTGGTGCGATCAGCCTCGTGCGCATCGCCAAATCCTACGCGCTGCTTGAAGGCCGCGATTACATCACCCCGGCGGATGTGAAACGCGCCGTGCTGCCCGTGCTGCGGCATCGCGTGCAGCTCGCTCCTGAAATCGCCATCAGCGGGCAGAGCGTCGATGACATGCTCACCTCGCTGCTTAAAACCATCGAAGCTCCGCGCGTCTGATTGTCATGCGTCCGACCTCTTCACTGCTGAAACTGCTCATCGTCTGGCTCGTGCTAGCTGTGGCAGCGTCGGTATGGGTGGCGTTGGCGCTGCTATGGCAGATCACGGGGGGGCTGCTGCTGCTCGTGCTGATCGTGGATGCGTTCACTCTGCCACGGCGCGGCCGCATCACCGGCCAGCGCTTGGTGCCGGGGCGTTTCGCGCTGGGGGTGCAATCGCCGGTGACGCTGACGCTGACGCATGCGGTAGGCCGCACGTTGAAGCTGGAAATTTTTGACGGCATTCCCACGGCGGCGGAGGCGGAAGGACTGCCGCACGCCGTCAGCGTGCCGCCGGGCGAGTTCGCGGCCATCACCTACCACGCTCGTTTTGTGCGTCGTGGGGAGCATGTTTTCACGCCAGCGCATGTGCTGGCCGATTCGCTGCTCGGCCTCTGGCGGAACCGCCATTTCGTCGCTGGAGAGAGCCAGACGAAGGCCTATCCGAACTACGAACCCGTCGTGCGCTTCACCATGTTGGCGATGGCGAACCGCGTGGAGACGATGGGCATCATCAAACGCCGTCGCATGGGCGCGTCGCTCGATTTCCATCAATTGCGCGACTACCAGGACGGCGATGTGCTCTCCCGCATCGACTGGAAGGCCACTTCGCGTCGCTCGGCCCTCGTCAGCCGCGATTACGAGGAAACGCGCAATCAAACCATCCTACTCGTGCCTGACTGCGGTCGCCGGATGCGCGCGCTGGATGGCGGTCTCAGTCAGTTCGACCACTGCCTGAACGCGATGTTGCTGATCGCCTTCATCGCACTGCGGCAGGGCGATGAAGTCGGCGTGGCGGGCTTCGGTGGCGTGCAGCGTTGGCTGCCGCCCGTCAAAGGCGCGCATAGCATGCCGAAAATTCTCAATCACCTCTACAACTACGAGGCCAGCAGCGAGCCGAGCGATTTCATTGAGGCAGCGGAGCGCGTGATGACGCTCCAACGCCGTCGCGCGCTGGTGATCATGCTCACCAATCTGCGTAGCGAGGACGGTGCCACGCTGGTGTCTGCCGTCAGCGCCATGCAGCGCCGCCATCTCGTGCTCGCCGCCACCTTGCGCGAGCAGGAGCTCGAACAGCGTGCCGCAGCACCGATTGATCATCTGCATGACGCGCTGCAATACGGTGCGCTGACGCATTATTTCGGCGAACGCCGCCAGTTGCTGGAATCCTTGCGCGCCAGACGCGTGCTGACCGTGGATGAGTCCGCGCAGATGCTGCCGGTGGCGCTGGCGAACAAATATCTGGATGTGAAAGCCGGCGGGCTGCTGTGAGCCGGTGCTCAGCACTCGAACAGATGCAGCGGCGAGCTGTTCGTCTTGTACTGGCCGTCCTTAGCGAGTGATTTGCCGTTACCGTTGCTGTCGCGGTTCGTGGAGGTGACGACGAAATGCTTGCCCTCAGGATGCAGCGCCAGCGCGTGGCAGTTCGCCATCTGCGTGTTCACATGGAACGGCTCCGGGTCCGCCGGGTTCGTCAGGAACAGCATGCCGCTGCCCGGCGTCCCGGCGCTCACGGCCATCAAACAACCCGTCGGATGCAGCACCAGATCGTGGATGTAGCCTTCCTTGTTTGTGCCGTGCGTGAAAGTCTTGGCGAGCTTGCCGCTGGCGCAGTCAAAATGCAGAATCGTCGGAATGCTCTGCGGCGTTGCGCCGTTTTGCGGCGTCGTGCCGGCCGCGAGCAGCGTTTTGCCGCCATCAATG
>JBDNIB010000641.1:0-6314 GCA_041688535.1 Prosthecobacter sp. | reverse complement strand
TTTTGTTCAAGCGTGCTTCAGGAACACCCTGATAGGGAGCATCGCGGCACGTCTGAAAGGTCAGCAAATGGATGCCCGAGAGTGGATCGGCGGTGATACCATAATAATCAGCGCAGAAAAAAGCCGCGCATGGCAGGTGCTCAGCCGTGATGTCCTGTTTTGCCAGCATCTGTTGGAGAGTGGCATTGCGGACAACGACCAACGAGCTTGAACGGCGCATGATGGTGGCGGTGGCTTGGTCGGCCTTCTGTCCCGCCCAAGCGGAGCCAATGCCAAGAAACAATACGGGGACATCGCGGGCAGTGGAGTTCAAGTACTCCATGAGATGCTTCATTCTCCCGCCCGCCCATTCAGGGGTACCTGCAATCAAGACCAAGTCCCAGCCTCTACTGTCTGTCAGGCGTTCTGGACTGACGGCATTGGTGGCAAAGCGGTGTTTGGAATCCAAGTCTGGATTGCGGTTCTAAAGAAACCAGTTCACCTGTTTAACAAGCAATGATCCGAGAACAAACTGGCAGCCATGACGAATGAGGTCGTCTCCAATGTTGAAACCGTGGGTGGTGCTGACAAGCACGTTCAATGGTCTGGATGATCTGTTGTCCATGGCGGAGAATCGCCCGGGAGACGACATGCGCTATAAAAAATGGGGCGCTTCGTCCCAGTGTTTCTCCGATCGTGGCATGGTTATCTGACCTGTTCATCAGCGATGAGAGCATCAGCCCTCCGGCTGAAAGTTCAGTGCTCTCATTTGCTGCCAATAAACACTAGTACATCGGCCACATCCTGCGCGGTCAGCACGCTTTCAAGACCCTCGGGCATGATCGAGGTCGTCAGCGTTTTGAGTTCGGCGATGTCTTTGCGCAGCACCACGATGTCAACGCCGCCGGGCAGCCGTAGCGTGATGTTACCGGGTGTTTCGGACACGAGTTGGCCGACTAGCAGCGACTTGTCCTGCTTCGTCACCTGCGTGGCCGCGTTGCGCTGCTCCACGGCTCGATTGGGGTCGAAAATCGCCTCAATGAGCTGTTCGCGCGGCTTGTTCGCCACGGTGGTCAGATCCGGGCCGACTTCGATGCCTTGATCGCGCACCTTGTGGCAGACCATGCACACCTTTTGGAACACGGCGGTGCCACGCTGCGCATCACCATTGAGTTTGACCGCCTCGGCAATGTATTTGGCAACAACCTTCTGCCGGTTCGGGTTATTGTTGGTGATCACCGGCAGCACTGCGACCACTGGTGCCTGCGTTGGCGTTTGCACCAATAGCGGTTTCTCCAAAGCGATGAAGACATCATCGCTTTTCGTTCCCGTGGCGGTGAGTCCCGCAGCGCGGATATGCGGGGCCAAGGGTTTGAGCAAGGCGAACAGCTCATCCGGCGTCATGCCGCCAAGCTGCATGAGCGTAAACGCTGCCTGCGTCCGCACCGCAGGCGCTGCGTTCATCAGCTTCTTCAATTTCGCGATGGCGGTGGTGTCAGCTCGCTCGATCAACAAGCGCTGTGCTGTGTCACGCATCCAGCCATTGGATGAAGCCATCGCCGCGACGAGTCCATCGGTCGTTGCTTCTGATAAGTTCGTAGTTCGGGCTTTAGCCCGGTCCCCAGAACGGCCTGAAGGCCGAACTACGAACACACGCCCACGCTCCTCCCCCGCACGCAAATCCAGCCCTCGTGCGATCTCCGCCGGAATCCACTCTGGGTGCTCTAACACAAGCCGATACATATCCACGACATAGAGCGCCCCATCCGGTCCGGTGCGTGCCATGCTGGGACGGAACCAGTTGTCTTCACTCGCGATGAACTCGCTCTCCGCGTCGTCAGGATGACGTTTGCTCGTGATGGAAGCGCCGTCGTAGCTCAAAAACTCGCGATGCACGAGGTTGTTGGCCGGTTCGCAGATGAACAGCGCGTTCTCGCCATCGGCACCGAACGTCGTGTCACGAAACGGCATTGGCGCGCAGCCGGAGGTCAGGGTATTGACCGAACTGGCCTGATTGAAACGGCGCATCGGTGGACTGGCGGGGAACACCTGCTTCCTGTCGTTCAAATCACCGCGCACTGACTTTGTCACGAATTCGGGCTGCTGTTCCAAATAACGAAACGGCAGCCAGTAGTGCCAGCCGATGGTGCTGTTGTTGTTGCCGAACCAGTTGCCGAAATCATCACGCCATTTGCCATACTGGCTGCGGCCGCCTTCGAGTGCGAACTCGCCTGTGCGCGGGTCAAAACGAAAGTCATTGGTGCCGAGGGCGATTTTTTTGCCCGTTTTAACGCAGGTGATGTCGCCGCCACTATCGCCGTTCGCGCCGTAGAACCAGCCGTCGAGGCCCCAGCAGAAACCGTTCACCAGATGCTGCGGATTACCTGCGGTGAAGCCGGTGAACCACGTTTCGCGTTTGTCGCACTTGCCATTGCCATCCGTGTCTTCCGCGAAAATAATGTCCGGGATGTTGGCGATGAAGACGCCATTTTTCCACGGTGCGAGACCGGTGGGATGCTTCAAACCGTCGAGAAACAGTGTGCTCTTGTCGTACACACCGTCGCCATTGGTGTCTTCGAGGATTTTGACACGGCCAGCTTGCAGCTCGGAAACTTTGTCCTGCCCGACGTTGCCATCCTTGGTCTTTTCACCGGGTGCGAAAGGGTAATCCCCCATTTCGACGACCCACATGCGGCCCTTGGCATCCCAATCCACAAACACTGGGTCCTGCACCAGTGGTTCCTGCGCCACGAGCAGCGCCTCGTAACCCGGTTTCAGCTTGAGCGCTTGGAGCGATTCCTGCGGCGACTTTGGTGCCGGTCCCGGCACTTTGAGCAGCTCGGCAAAGGGAATGCGCTGCTGCGTCGCCTCAATCCACAGCGCTCCATCGTGAAAGGTGACAGCAGGGGCGGGGCCAATCAGCGGCAGGCTGTTCGCATCGCCCGCCTTGCCCTCGCGCATCACCTGGGACCAGCCTTCATCCCATTGCAGATTCGCCTTGGCCCGCTCCTTCGGCACAAACAGAATCACGGCATATTCGCGGGCATTCGAGACGACGATGTCCGCATAACCGTCGCCATTCAGGTCCACCAGATGCGCGTCACTGTCCTCGGACTTCGCGACGTCTGGTAGCGAATAGCTGCGGAGTTTTTCAGGAAGATTGAGGGCCGAGAGACGGCACAGGGAGGTAAGGCAGAGCAGGGGAACAAGGAGCGCGCGGGTCATGGTGGTGAGTCTTGGCAAATCAACGTGATGAGCCAGGACATTCCTTGGTAAACGATGGAAAAATGCCCCACGCCGCCATGCTCACTGCTGCGGCAGCTTCAGTTCCATGCGCTTCCCTCCACGCAGTACTACTGCGGGCAGTTTTTCACCGGGCAGGTGATGCTGGAGCAGATGGCCGATGATGGCGCTTTCGGTGATGCGCTGATTCAGATCGCCAGCTTGGACCAAAATATCGTCTTTCTGGAAGCCGGCCTGCTTAGCCTTCGCATGCTCGCCATATTGGCCGACGTGGGCGATGCGCAGTGCCATTTGATCTTTTGTGAGTCCGAGGTTGTCGCGTTCCTCATCAGGAATGTCGTCCATTTTCATGCCGCCGAAGGCCATGGCACGCATGGGCCAGGTGCCGGCGCGCTTGCCGATGTCCGACTTCAAGCGCCAGCCCGCAGGGAGTTCGAGCGTGAAGGCGGTTTCCTTGCCCTCGCGATTGATGACGGCAGGAAGCGAGCCGGAATCTGGCGAGCGGTGCAGTGCCCAGCTCACATCGGCGATGGAGACGAGGGGCTGGCCGTTGAAGCTGGTGAACACATCCCCGGCCTGCATGCCGGCCTTCGCCGCAGGAGTGTTCGCGCTCACGGCCTCGACTTTGGCGATGTCATCCGTCGCGAGTGTGACACCAAGCGTTTCGATGGATGGCTGTGGATAAATCCACTCCACCGGGATCGGCTGGTTCTTGCTGCGGTAATAAGCGCGAAACGCATCGCCGACCATGTGGCAGTGGACACAGCTCTGCATGACTTTGCCATCCCAGTCGAGCTTGCTTTGATACTTGGCCGCGAGTGAGGGGAACTCGACCGGCGTCTTGTACGGCGTGGGGCCTCCTTGCTTGCCGGCCAGCGCGGCTTTGTTCGCCGGATAACCCTGGTGAATCGCCAATGCGGCATCCAGTGCCTTCTTGAAGCTGGCGGTGGTCGTGTTCAGTGGGTCTTTTTGATGCAACCACGAGCCGTAGCGGCCGTAGATGGTGCCGTCGCCATTGAACATGATGGCGGAGAAGGACAGGTCGTAATCATACTGGAACAGCGCGAGATCGAGCGCATTGGCATTGATGACACGCACGCAGACGAACTGGTCCAGCAGCGGCACGAGCGCCTGCTCCTCCAACACACTGGCATCGATGCCCATGCACGATTTGCACGGCAGACAGCGCAGCACCACGAGCAGTGGCTTGCCGGTCGTCTTCGCGATGCGGAAGCCGCCATCAAGGTCGTTCCAGTTCCAGCGGGTGTCGTTTTCCAGCCGCGCCTTGTCGCCGCGCACCGCGCCTTCGCGGTCTTTGACGGTTTCAGCGTGGGTGGAGATCGCGAGGGCGGCGATGGCTGCGGAGAGGATGGCGTGCAGTTTCATGGGATGGCTGTTTTTGGCGGGCCTTAAACGTCGATCGGGACAAAATGTTTTGCGCTGGCATTTGGGATGGACAGGATTCGCATTTCTTCGGTTAATCGTCCTCCGCCATGTCAGAAGTCACCGCCATCTCAAAATTCGCCTGTCCGGCCTGCGGCGCAGAGGCCGTCTGGACGCCCTCGAAGCACGCGCTCGTCTGTCCCTATTGCAGCACCGTGTCACCCGCCGAACTGAGCAAGGACGGCACGCTGGTGGAGGAAAACGATCTCGTCGCTGCTTTGCGTGCCATTCCCGATGACCAGCGCGGCTGGGCGGCGGTGCGCAAGACGGTGAAATGCCAGAGCTGCCAGGCGATTTCGGTGTTTGATGAAAAGCGGGTGGCGCAGAGCTGCGATTTTTGCGGCTCGCCCGCGATCATAGCCATGGATGATGTCGGCTCGCCGATCCGGCCCGGCAGCCAGCTTCCGTTCAAAATCTCCCAGAGCCAGGTACGCGAGGACATTCGCCGCTGGTATGGCAGCCACTTCTGGGCACCGAACGCGTTGGGCCAGAAGGCGCTGACGGACACTCTGCATGGCATGTATTTGCCGTATTGGACCTTTGACGCACATGCGGAATGCCCGTGGGAGGCGGAGGCCGGCTACCATTACTACACCACCGACAGCAAGGGCAACCGTGCGCAGCACACACGCTGGGAATATGCCTCCGGCCATGTGAGCACCGATTTCGACGACGTGCTGGTGCCGGCATCCAAGGGCGTTCACACCGGATTACTGGAAAAATTGCAGCCTTATCCCACCACCACCGAGATGCTGCCCTATGACCCCGGTTATCTCTCCGGCTGGGTGGTGGAGCAGTATCAGATGGATCTGATCGAGGCCGCGCAGGATTCACGCGGCCGCATGGAGTCCATCCTGCGCAGTCAATGCACCGCCCAAATCCCCGGCGACACGCACCGCAATCTGCGCATCGCGCCGGATTACAGCGCACAGACCTTCAAGCATGTGCTGCTGCCCGTCTGGCTGCTGACCTACACCTACGGCACGAAAAACTATCAGGTCGCAGTGAACGGAGCCACCGGCAAGGTCGGCGGCGAGTATCCGCTGAGCTGGGTGAAGATCACCATCGCCATCGTGATCGGGCTGATCATCGTTGGGATCATCTTGGCGGTGCAGAACTGAAATGGAGGAATGGAGAATGAAGGAATGGAAAACTGAAAATGGTTTCAGACTGACCACTGCGGTCGGTTTCAGGCCATTTGCCATTCCAAGTTCCGCCATTCTCAGTTCTTCCATCCATTCGCGCTCAACACCCAAGTGAATTGACATTCACTTGGGTGTCTAAGTCTAAAGTGTCGAAAAAATGGAACTACACAGAGGAGACTCGACGCCTGACTGAAAGATTCAATGCTGTTAAGAGGCATAAACTTACGCCTATGATTGACATGATTCGACTAGACGAGCGAAGTGCCGTTTCACTTTTCCGTGCAGATTGCTGCAAGGATTCGATTACGACTCCTAGCTTGGGATCGAAAGCGTTGATTTTTGCAACAATCATGGCCTCAGCTCCTTGAGGCACTTCTTTGGTTGGATGTGAAGAAATTCGAATCCCACCTATTATTAGGCTAATGCCAACCAATAGGCCCAAGATGTTCAGTGCCGTAACTATTTTATTTAATAGATTCATTTTATTTAAATTAAGTATTATAG
>JBDNIB010000640.1:0-21075 GCA_041688535.1 Prosthecobacter sp. | reverse complement strand
TTTGGCAAGCCTTGTGGCACCGGGTATAATGATTGAGCCAGCAAACGTTTGGAATTTAGAACGTTCCAGCGGCCTTTCTTCCGACCCAAAAAATGACCAGCAGCAGGACCAGCAGCCCCGCCCAGGCGGGGTGTGACCAAATTTGCAGCCGCCGCTCCTGCACCGCCGGTTCCGGCATGGCGGAGATCGCGGTGAGGACTGCGGCAGGGTTGCTGGCATCGAGCATCTCGCCTTTGGTGAACCTCGCAATTTCGCGCAGCACGTCGAGCCGCGCGGGTTGGCCGCGTTTTTCGCGGCTGGTGCCTTGAATCGAGATCTTGGTCTCCAGATTCGATGCCGCTTCGGCGCAGTTGAGCTGCACGATGTGCTCGCCGGGCTCCACCGGGCTGAAGACGCCGTTGAACAGGCCCCACGCCTCCTCACCAGCAGGCATGAGCCGCACGCTGCTCACTTTGCCGCTCGGTGCGGCGATCTGCGCGATCACGACGCCGTCGCGCAGCGGTTCGCCGGTGAGGCTCATGACGTTCGCGTTGAGCGTCAGCACATCGCCGGTGCGCGGGCGGTCGGGCGAGTAAAAGAGGCGCATGCTCTCGCCGCTGCTCATGTTGCGTTGGTAGGCCATCCAGCGCACCACCTGGCCCCAGAAACGATAGTGATACTTGTCCTCCACGCCTTTGCGCCAGCGCCACGCGCCGTCGGTACCCATGAAAAGAATTTTGCCCGCGCCATACGTCTTCGTGACGATCAAGGGCACGCGCCCAAACTGATTCGACTCGGTGCCATGTGTGGCCAGCACCTCGCTGCCTGCTTTGGCGCGCAGTGCAGGCGCATACCACTGAAAGCCCGGCAGCGTGCTCCACACGCGGGCGCTCGCCTCGTCGCTGTCTTCGAGCTTGGTCAAAAGACTGCGCGTGCCGGCCTCCGTGAGCGCAAATTTGCCCGGTGACGACGATCCCCAGCCGCGTGGCTGCGCGGCGTCCCAGATCACCGGCAGCAGATCAGCCAGCGGCGTGTCCTGCAGCGTCGATTGGAAACCGTGGAAGCCCGGCATGAAGACGAGGCCGCCCGCTTGATCGCGCACGAGCTTTTGTAGCGCCGTGCAGTGCTCCGCCGTGAGCTGGCTTTTCTCCAAACCGACATCGCCAAGGAACACGACATCGTATTTCGTCAGTTCGTCATCCTTCGGAAACGCCTTCAAATAACCGTGACCATCGCCCACTTTGCCCAGACCGGGATGCAGCAGCAGGCAGCTCACCTCAACACCCGGATCGCGCTCCAGCGCATTGCGCAGGTACCGATACTCCCAGCGCGGGAACGATTCGATCACCAGCACGCGGAGCTGCTCCTTGCGCACGCTCAGCGGTGCTTCCTGCGAGTTGTTTTTGGGATAGCGCTCGCTCGGCGTTTTCGGAATCGTGAGCGTGAGCTTCACCTCGCCCGGGTTGTCCGGCTTCCAAGTGATCGCGTCCTGCAATCGGCCCATGGCGGGCAGCGTGACCTCCTTCGTGATGATCTCGCCGCTTGATGACTGCATCTCCAGTATCACGACTTCATCGCGCGGCAACGAGCTGTCGATGGTGAACGGAATGCGCAGCGGCTTGCCCGCCACGGCGAAAGTCGGCACGTCAAAGCTGCTCAATTCGACATCCGGCAGCCGCGTCTCCGAGCCCGTGGGCACCGCAAAGACCGGCACCTCGCGCATGCGCAGCCGCGTGGTGGCCTGTGAGGGCGCTGCACCGGTGTTCCAATCGCCATCGCTGATCAACACAACTGCTTTGAGGTTCGGCTGCTTCTCCAGCACACTCGCCAGTGCCGCATGAATGTCCGTGCCTTCCACCGCAGATGTCTGCGATGACGAAAACGGCTCGATCACCACATCCATGCGCTGCTTCAGCGGTTCCCACAGCTTCGCGTCGATCAGCGGCTTCGCCGTTTCCGCCCGTGACTTCGGCTCTGTATTCGGTTTCGCGGAGTCGATGACATCCTTCGTGGTCATGCTGCCCGAAACATCGTGCAGCACCGCCAGCGTCGGCTTCGTCTCCGGTTTGAAGGTCTCCAGCCATTCCGGTTGCAGCAACGTGAGCGCAATGCCGGTGGCAATGAGCACGCGCAACAGCTCCAGCCAGCCAATTAGTCGGCGATAACCGCTACGCTTCCACGCCATGAACGCGAGACCCCCTATCGCCACGACAAACGCCACACCAACGCCGAAAGCGACGGGCGTGGGATTGAAGACGAGCTGGGAGGTGGTGGGTGTCATGAATTGGATTGGCCGAAAAAGAGGAAAGAGGTAAAAAAATGGGAGAGGCTTAGAAAAGAGCGCAGATGGCTTGGACGAAGCGGCGGATGCCGGAAGAGGGCGCGAAATCTTGTTTGCCGAGCTTGCGGATTTGGAACTTGGGGGCACCGAAGTTGACGAGTGCGCCGTGTTCCATTCCGGTGGCACGGAGATAGCCTAAGATTTGGGCAATATGTTCGTTCGCCAGCTTCTTGACGGCCTTTAGTTTCAGAATCAGTAGATTCTCGACAACAATGTCCGCAAAGTATTCGCCGACCACGGTTCCATCCTCGTCGCGAACAACGAGTTGCTTTTGCTGCTCGACATTGAGTCCAAGCTTCCGCAGCCGATTCGCCAGTGAGTTCTCATAAACTTTTTCCAAATGCCCCGTCCCAAAATAGCGACGTACTTGGAACGCAGTTTCCCGCACAGTGTCTGTTATTTCAAAGGCTCGGTCTTTCATCGGTTCTGTTTTATTGGCTTGGATCTCTTTTCCCTTCTTTTCTCTTTTTCGGCTAAACAGTGGTTTGAAGAGTCTCTCTTCTCCCCGGCATGCAAAGCAGCGCTTCACCCAACAACGCGAGCGCCATCAAAAACAAAAACGTGCGCCAAACTTCGCTGGCGAGGCTGGATTCGTTTTCGACCTGGTCTTCGATGATGTGATGGTCGAGTCCGGCGAACAGCTCTTCGAGGGCCGTTTTGCCGAGTGTTTCAGGATGATCTTCACGCAACGGACGGTTGAGGGCGATGAGCTTGTCGTCTTTGAAGATCACACCGGCACGCAGTGGCAGTTCCGAACTCAGCACGGCTTCACCGCTGCGCTTCCAAGTACTCAACTCGCTGCTGGCAGCCGCCTCGCGTTGCTGCGCCTTGCCGAGACTGCGGGCACCTTCGTTGAGCGCGCGATGCAGCATGGCGAACATCACCACGCCATCGCGGGCGAGGCTGGACGAGCCGGAGCCGGGCAGCGTGCCGAGAAACCACGCGTTGCCATCACCGGGAAGGTCGGCACGCATGAGGAGCGGCACGTTTTCGCCGAGACGGGCCAGTGGCGTGCCTTCGCCGAGGATCTCGCAGCGGCGGGTCACTTCGAGTTCACCCACGGGCAACGCGGTGCCACTGCGCGTGTTGGCGAGCAGACCCGCATCGTTGCGCCACCATTCGACGCTGGTCGGTTTGCTGTCGCTGCTCCACGCACCCCAGTGCAAGCCGCCGAACGCTTCTGCGTTCGCCGATTCGGTGGGCAGGAACAGTATGCTGCGGCCTGAGTTGAGATGATTCGTGAGCTGCTTGGCGATCAAATCATCCGCCTTCGGCAGCGCCGCCTGCCAGACGATGAGCGCGAGGTCATCCCACGCGATCTCCACCGCACGCGAGGGTGGTAGCACGGTGGCGGCGTATTGGCGTGTGGGATCGGCGGCGGCTTCCAGAGCGGCCTGCAGCGGTCCGGCTTCGGTCTCGTCATCGCTGACGATCACGGACTGCAACGCGGCGGGTTCATCGAAGACGAAATAAAACACGTTGTCGGACGGCGCGGCATCGGCGGGCAGTTCGATACGGCCTGCGCCGCGTTTCGTGGTTTTATCGATGGGAATGGCGTGGCCTTGCAACACGAGTTGCGAGTCCTTCATCTCCACCTTGAGCGTGGTGCTCACGTCATTGATCACAAACCGCAACGGCAGCTCCAACGGCTCGCGCGAGCTCGCATCGCGCGTGACGCGGAGATCAAGCAGCAGTTCGGCTTTGTCGCTGGTTTCACGGCGCACGACGCGTTGCACGGCGACGGCGAGATTTTGCGAAACGGGCTGCGCATAGGTCAGCAGATGAAAGCGCAGACCCTTCAAGGTGGTGAAGGCGCTGCGCAGCGCCTGCCAGCGTCCGCTCGCGGCATCCCAGTCGCTTTGCCGCAGATCGCTCAGCACCCAGACATCGGTGCGGCCGGTTTGATTCGTGGTGATGTAATCAAGTGCGCCTTGCAGCAGCGCTGGCACATCCGCCGTGGTGTCCGTGGGTCCGGTGAGCGGCAAATCGACGAGCGACTCCGGTTTGTTGAGCAACTGCGGTTGCAGGTGCGCGTTTTCGATCAGCACGAGCTTCGAGCGCGTGCCCACCGTGTCACGCAGCGCCTGCGCGAGCTTTGCGATGCCTGCGGCACGTTTGCTCGTGCCGGTGGCGAGGTTTTGCTGCTCCATGCTGGCCGAGCGGTCGAGCAGCACGATCACCGTATCTGGCACGCCGCCCGTGAGTCCGAGCAAGCCGCCGGCCATCGGCCGCGTGATGACAAACAGGATCGCCGCCACCGCGAGCACACGAAACGCCAGGATCAAAATCTGCCGCAACCGCGACAGCCCCTTGTTCATGCGCTGCGCCATCTGCAGGAACATCATCGCCGCCCACTTCACCTGCCGCCGCCGATACAGATGGATCAAATGAATGATCACCGGCAGCGCCGCGAGCGGCAGGGCATAGAGCAGCGCTGGGACGAGGAAGGTCATGGCTTGTCGTCCAATTCAAAGAACTTCTGCTCACAAGCGGCTTCCTTCGCGGCGGCTTTTCGGGCACTGCGTGTTTCCCAAATGATCAAAATCACCATGACGATGGCGAGCACGCTGTAAGCCACAGGCCATTTGGCTTCTTTTTCGCCTGCCCACCATGCGCAGCCACGTTGAGTCACTTCGGCAAGCTGCGCAACCAGCAGGATGTGGAAGAATGCGGTTCGTCTAGAATTGCGCCTGCGCCAGGCTTTCCAACTACACCCGAGCATGCCAATCATGTAAACCGCACCGCCTTGAGTCCATCCGAGTAGCCCTAGATCGTCCAAGCCAGTGCGAAACTCCCAAATGCCAAGGCAGAAGTAGCCAACACAAATACCAACCTCCGCACCCCAGAAGCCATCAAGCCCGGGATTGGTCCGATTGGTTGGTGGTAGGACCTGTTTGAGCATCACCGGCCTCCTTTCTTCTGCACGCGTGCCAGCAGGAACTTCGCGAGCACGTCGTCGTATTTCTCGTGCAGCTTCACGCGGTGGTAGTTGATGGCGGTGGTGCGGACGAGGTTGTACTTGCAGATTGTATCAGAATTGGTACAATCGGCTTCGTGGCTGCCAAACGTCCTCTGCCGGTGATCTTCTACCGCACTGCCAGCGGGAACGAGCCCGTGCGTGAGTGGCTGAAGCGGCTTCCATCCGATGAACGCAAGCTGATCGGCGAAGATCTGCAGGTGCTTCAATATCGCTGGCCGCTGGGCATGCCTCTCGTGGACAGCCTTGGCGACGGCCTGTGGGAAGTGCGCAGCCGGTTGCCGACACGCATCGCCCGAACGCTCTTTTTTGTGCATCACGAGGAGATCATCCTGCTGCACGGCTTCATCAAGAAAATGCAGAAAACACCTACCGAGGAGAGGGCGCTGGCCCTGAAACGCAAACATGGCTACATCCAAAACAGCTAAACTGAAGAACCCGCATCGCGGCAGCAGCCTGGGTGACTTTCTCAAGGAGGAAGGCATCCAGGAAGAGGTCGAACTCGCCGCCCTCAAGCGTGTGTTGGCACTCCAACTGGCTGACATCATGGCAAAGCGCGGCAGCAAGAAGTCCGATCTTGCCGGAGCGATGGGCACCTCTCGCGCCGCGCTGGACCGACTGCTCGATCCCGATTGCAAATCCGTCACGCTTTCTACGCTGACCCGGGCCGCCAGCGCGCTGGGGCGCAAGGTGCGCATTGATTTCGTCGCGGCGTGATTTCGCATTACCGGCCTCCTTTCTTCTGAACCCGCGCCAGCAGGAACTTCGCGAGCACGTCGTCGTATTTTTCGTGCAGCTTCACGCGGTGGTAGTCGATGGCGGTGGTGCGGACGAGGTCGTCGATCTCGGTCATGTATTGGCGCACGGCTTCGCGGTAGTTGCGGGCGAGGAGGCTCATACGCAGCGTGGCGAGGTGGTTCAGAGCTTGGTCATGAACCGGATCAGAAAACTGCCGGGTTGATTGCCGGGACCGGAGACTGGGCGAAATCGGCTTCGTTGCGGGTGATGATGAAGGCTGCGCCGGCATTGTCTGCGGTTACGGCAACCGCCGCGTCCTCGAAGTCCGGCATGGTCAGCGCTCGGGCGCGGAGCCAATCTGCTTTTTTCAAGCGAGACGATTTCAAAATCTCGTAACACCTCGTCCACTGCTGTTTCGGCATCACTTTGCGATCCATGCTTCTTCGCCAAGTAATAAAGCGTCGTTAATGCCTGAGCCGGGCAGATGCCTTTAAGCTCGCCGTTCAGCACGGCGGAGGTGATCGCTGCCGAGGCGGCATAGTGCGGCTGACGTCGCAGAAACACATCCAGCAACACAGTGATGTCCACAACGACCGTCATGCGTGTTGGCGTTCCATGTAGTCGAGATATTCTTTTTTTTCGTCTATATCGCCCCGGATGACTTCCGTGGCACGGATCACCGCCGGATGCAGCGGTGCCTGCAACTGCCTGCGCAGGTTGCTGGCCTCACGCGTGAAGAATTCCTCGACCGTGGTTCCCTGGTCACGAGTCCACGATTCGAGGAACCTCAGGTCTTCGTCAGGGATCGGGATGGTGATGGTGGACATGGTGAAAAGTTATGTGTTTGAAAGCGGATCACAAGAGGCGATCTGAGCGGGAAGTAGCGCTGGGACGAGGAAGGTCATGCGCAGCGGCGGATCAAAATGGAGTGTACATGCCCTCTGCCGCAGCCAGCTTTTTCTGGTTGGTATCGAAAGTCAGAAACTCGGTCGCCTGGAACAGCCTGGCAGCGGCCACCTGGATGATGTCAAAGCCGCGATGACCACCGGAAAGAGTGTGTTTGGCCGACAGCCGCTCGGCCTCATTTTCGAGACGGCTGATGTCACAATGGCGGAGCTGGAGCCTACCCTGCTTGATGGCGGCTAGAAACTGCGCCTCGCCGGGTTTGATGGCTTGGCGGAACTCAGCGAAGCGCAGTGCGTTCCGCAGTTCAAAGCGGTTCATGCGGCTGATGGTGATGGCCTGGGAGCACTGCTGCATATGGGCCACAGCCGCCAGGCTGTTTGCGTCATTCCCGTACAGGGAGAACAGGAAGCTCGTATCCGCGCTGATCACCATCTGCCAGCAGCCTCCGCGATGATTCGGGCAGATGCTTCCGCACTGAGCCGCGTTTCGCCGCCACGATCACGCGTGACCTCCGGGCTATCGGCCCAATTGACAGGCGGCGTCTGCCTCATGTCAGTTTCAGGCGTCAATCTGGCCACCACCCTGCCTTCTTCGGTGAGAAGAACGTCTTCTCCGGCTCCGATCCATTGCATGAGCTTTGGCAGCAGGCTTCCCAAATCGAGTATGCTGGCAGTTTTCATGGCAGATTATGGCCCACAGGCGGCGCGCATGTCAATACGAGGTTGGCCCCGTGAGCGGCAGGGCCAAGAGCAGCGCTGGGACGAGAAAGGTCATGACTTGTCCTGCTTGCTCAAGGCCTTGAGTTTGCGATTCATCTCAGCTCGGGCCAAGATCTGAAGAACACCGGAAAGAAGGAAGCCGAGGCCCATGAGGAGCCGGAGCCAGAAGGTCAGATTGTATGACTGCTGAGATTGGAAATAGGCACCAAGTAATCCAAGGGCGCCCGCCAACAATGCCAATGCTGAGGCCACACCCATCAGTTTACTTGGTTTGTGAGGTATTCTGTGCGCTGATGGTTTATTGCTCATCTCCGGCCGCCTTTCTTCTGCATGCGTGCCAGCAGGAACTTCGCGAGCACGTCGTCGTATTTCTCGTGCAGCTTCACGCGGTGGTAGTCGATGGCGGTGGTGCGGACGAGGTCGTCGATCTCGTTCATGTACTGGCGCACGGCTTCGCGGTAGTTGCGGGCGATGAGGCTGGGGTCGGCGAGGATGGCTTCGCCGCCTTCCATGTCGATAAAGCGCGCGGGGCGGTCGAAATCGAAGTCGAGTTCCTTTTGATCGAGCAGATGGAAGAGGGCGACATCGTGCTTGCGGAAGCGCAGGTGCTGGATGGCGGATTTCAATTCGGCGGGTGGCACGAAGAGATCGGAGAAGACGATGACAAGGGCACGCTGGCGGATTTTTTCGGCGGCATCGTGCAGCGCAGTGAGCAGCGTGGTGCCGCCGACGGGCTGGATGCCGGCCATTTGATCGAGCACGAGACCGAGATGGGAGGCTCCGCGTTTGGCGGGGATTTCGACGGGTTTTTCCGCGAGGCTCCATAGGCCCACGGCATCGCCCTGCTGGGCGGCGAGGTAGCCGAGCGTGCCGGCGAGTTTGCGCGCGTAGTCGAAGCGCGTGGCTCCGGCGGGGCCGTAGTTCATGCTGCCGCTGGTGTCGATGAGCAGGCAGAGGCGCAGGTTCGTGTCGGCCTCGAATTCTTTGATGTAAAAGCGGTCGCTGCGGCCCCAGGTGCGCCAGTCGAGACGGCGCGTGTCGTCGCCGGGGACGTATTTGCGGTATTGCGCGAATTCGAGTGAGGAACCGCGCACGGGGCTGCGGTGCTTGCCGGAGACGCCGCCGAGCATGGCTTGGCGTGCGTTGAGCGGGAGCGCCATGAGGCGCGAAAGCACCGCTGGGTCGAGAAATGAGCGAGAAGCCTCAGCCATGATCGTAGCCCCCCACTTGCGTCCTCGTGCTCGTTCTCCTACTCGTCCTCGATCCTACCGGTAACGAGTTCCCAGCGCTGACATCGAACCTCTCCACGAGCTTACAAAGCATCGATACCACTCTTAACAACATCGCCTTTCCTTCAGCGACTCGTGCGTTGATCATGGCTCGCTTGGCAACCAACGCATCAAGACAAGCTGCGCATTCCATCGCGGAGCCTCGTGTATCATCGAAGTAACGCGCCCGTTGCTGCGTGGCGCGTTTGCCGTTGCCCTCGGCGATGTTGAGGAGAACTGAGAGACTGGCGCGGTCGAGTTGATCAAATGTTTCCGAGAGTCGGGCACCTTTGCGGTCGCGAAGTTCTTCAAAGAGATCGGTTACCCAAGTGAGAAACTCGAGTTCGAGTTGATACACTTCGAGCTTTTCATGGTCGAATTGGACGATGGGGGGCATGGCGGAGCGGAAGGATCGAGAACGAGAACGAGAACGAACCAGAAGCGGGTGCAGTTAGGACTTCGAAAGCTCTTCGACGAGGCGCTTCGCCACATCGCGGCTGCTGACGCCATCGCTCTCCGCGGTGAACGTGGTCATCACACGATGACGCAGCACCGGTTCGGCGACTTCGGTGATGTCTTCCATGCGCACCATGTAGCTGCCTTGCAGCGCGGCCCTCGCCTTCGCTCCCAAGATCAAATACTGCACGGCACGCGGACCCGCGCCCCAGCTTACGAGGGGCTTCAACCATGCGGGAGCTTCGCTGCTGGCGGGACGTGTCTTGCGGGCGAGATCGACGGCGAATTCATAGATGTGATCCGGCACCGGCACGCGACGGACGAGCTCCTGGAAGGCGAGAACCTTGGGACCGTCGAGAATGTGGTCGAGTTTCGGCAGGCTCGCGCCGGTGGTGGTGCGGGCGATGGCGATTTCTTCATCGCGGCTCGGGTAATCGACGCCGATCATGAACATGAAGCGGTCGAGCTGGGCTTCGGGCAGCGGATAGGTGCCTTCCTGCTCAATGGGATTCTGCGTGGCGAGGACGAAAAACGGCGAATCGAGCGTGTAGGTGCGGCCGGCGACGGTGACTTTGTGTTCCTGCATCGCTTCCAGCATCGCGGCCTGGGTTTTGGCGGGAGCGCGGTTGATTTCGTCGGCGAGGACGATGTTGGCGAACACGGGGCCTTTGGCGAACTCGAAGGCGCGTTTGCCGCCGGGCAGTTCTTGGAGAATGTCGGTGCCGGTGATGTCCATGGGCATCAAGTCGGGCGTGAACTGGATGCGGCTGAAGCTGAGCGACATCGTTTCAGCGAGGCGCGAGATGAGCAGCGTTTTGGCGAGGCCCGGCACGCCCATGAGCAGCGCGTGACCGCGTGCGAAGAGACAGATGGCGAGCTGCTCGACGACTTTGTCCTGGCCGACGATGATCTTTTTCAGTTCCGCACTGAGCTGGGTGTAAACCTTGCGAAGCTCATCAATGGCGGCGACGTCGTCTTGCGGGAGCGGGGTGTTGGACATGGTGATTTTGTGAGTGCGTGCTCATGCGACCAGAAAATAGAGGTTTTGGCAAGGGTGGGGCGTGTAAATCGTGTGATACACCAAACTGGAGCCGGATTCAGAGGAAGGAGTCCGGATGTGGCAAAAGATGGAGGGCAAAAAAATCAGATGTTCCTATTTTTTTGCCCCTCATCTTTTTACCTGATAATTTCAGGAGGAGGATTCGCCCCATCAGAAATTCCAGCCGACTGTAGAAGGTGTGTTCATGCTCGAGAAAGGCCGGAAACGTGCGAAAGCAAGACCGTCAGCCAAACGTATCCTTTTCACCCCCCAATGACCTCCCCCAATGCACACCATGCTCCGAATCTGGAGCATGCATTTCTGACGCGTCGGCAGATGCTGCAACGTGTCGGCATGGGCTTTGGCTCGATGGCCGCTGGTTCGCTCTTCAATCAGCAGGCTGGAGCCGCCTCGCTGGACCCGATGGCGCTGCGGCGGCCGCACTTTGAGCCGAAGGCGAAGCGGGTGGTGCATTTCTTCATGAACGGCGGCCCGTCGCATGTCGATACCTTCGATCCGAAGCCGATGCTGGACCAGTACGACGGCAAGGCACTGCCGAACGCGCTGAAAACGGAGCGGCCGACCGGTGCGGGCTTCAAGTCGCCCTTCAAATTCACCAAACGGGGCCAGTGCGGCCTGGAGGTGAGCGAAATCTTCGAGAAGACCGGCGCGTTTGCCGACGACCTGTGCGTGATCCGCTCAATGTACGCGGACGTGCCGAATCATGAGCCGTCGCTGGGTCTGATGAACAGCGGTGAAGGCCGTCTGAACCGCCCGACGATGGGGTCGTGGGTGACGTATGGCCTAGGCAGTGAAAATCAGAACCTGCCCGGCTACATCGCGATGTGTCCCGGCGGCATGCCGACGCGGCGTACGAAAAACTGGCAGTCGGCCTTCTTGCCCAGCGCTTATCAGGGCGCGTACATCAACACGGAGGACACCCGCGTCGAGAAGCTGGTGGAGTTCATTCAAAACGGCTCGCTCGACCTCAAACAACAGCGCCGCCAGCTCGATCTGCTGCAGGAGCTGAACCAGCGCCATCTGGTGCAGCAGGACCGCGATCAGCAGCTCGAAGCCCGCGTGCAGAGCTACGAACTGGCTTACCGCATGCAGATGGAAGCCACGGACGCCTTTGACATCATGAAGGAGCCGGAATCGGTGCGGAAGATGTATGGCGGCCACGCCTTTGGTCGCCAGTGCCTGATCGCACGACGTCTGCTGGAGCGCGGCGTGCGTTTTATCCAGCTCTGGACCGGCGCAGGCCAGCCTTGGGACAATCACGACGAGATTCTTGAGCACCGGAAGCTCGGCGAGAAGACGGACGGGGCGATGGCCGCGTTCATGGGCGATTTGAAGCAGCGCGGGCTGTGGGACGACACGCTGATGATGTGGGGCGGTGAATTTGGCCGTACCCCCGCGGTGGAACTGCCGACACCGGGCGCCAACGCCGGCAAGCAGCACGGCCGCGACCATAATCACTACGGCTTCACCATGTGGCTGGCAGGCGGCGGCGTGCGTGGCGGCTACACGCACGGCAGCACGGACGAGTTTGGCTTCGCCGCGCAGGACAACCCGGTGCATGTACATGATTTACACGCCACGATTCTGAAAATCCTCGGCTTCGACCACGAAAAGTTCACCTATCGCTACGCCGGCCTCGATTTCCGCCTCACTGGAGTGAATGAATGTAAAGTGGTACAGGAGTTGCTGGCATAAAGGCGCTGAAAGCCAGCCAACCAGCACGCTTGCAAGGCTGGCCCACACGTTTACATTCGCCGCCTCATGCATCGAAAAATACTCCTCGCCCTAGCTGTGCTGGTGGCACTCGTCTTTACGATGAACCTCCCCGCCCAGGCCCAGCAGCCTGCGCCAGCCGCCGGGGCAGTCGTCACGTCGGCCTCCATGGCGGAGGACAATCCGTATGGCGATGTGATGACGTTCAACGGCTTCGTCAAACGCACGGGCGTGATGGCCTACCCGCTGATCATTCTGTCCATGATCGCGTTTTTCATGATCGTGCTGTTCGCCTTCACGGTGCGGCAGGGCACGGTGGTCAGCGATGCGTTCATGAACTCGGCGGACGCTCTGATCCGCAAACAGGATTACCTGGGCCTGCTGGCGGTGTGCAACCGCCGCAATGAGTGCATCGCGCGCATCACCTCCAAGACGCTGGACTTCGCCACGCGCAATCCGACCGCGAGCTTTGAGGAGGTCAAAGAGGTCACTGAGGCGGAGGGCAACCGCCAGTCCAGTCTGCTGCTGGCACGGATCGCCTATCTCGGCGACGTGGGAGCCATCGCCCCGATGCTGGGGTTGCTGGGCACCACGCTGGGCATGATCACGACGTTCCACCACATTTCCGGCAAAGGTGCCGGTGGCTCGAGCCAGCTCGGACTCGCTCAGGGGGTGTCCGAGGCGCTGCTTTGCACGGCCTCTGGTCTCATCATTGGCATTCCGGCGCTGATGTTTTATGCCATTTTTCGCGGCAAGGTGAACCGTCTGATCTCCGAGATGGAGGCGGCGACGACACACCTGATGGCGCTGCTGGCGGTGCAGTACAAGCGGGCGGCACGGGCCGTTTCAGGCCAGTGAGCGGCGCAATGACGAATCCAGCACGCGCATGAATTTTAGAAAACAGCATTCGATTGAGCCTTCACCGATGCAGCTCGCACCGCTGGTGGACGTGCTGTTTCTGCTGGTCATTTTCTTTGCCGTGACCTTCCAGTACGCGAAGGAGGAGCAGGTTATGGATGTCAGCGTGCCGGCGGCGGACGAGGGCAAGGAGAAAGAGTCCCGCAACGTTGGCGAAATCATCATTAACATCAAAAAAGCAGGCGAGATCATCGTCAACGGCCAGCAGTTCAATACAGACGAGCTGCTGGTGAAACTGAAAAACATCGTCGCCCTCTACAAGGACCAGGCGGTGATCCTGCGGGGCGATGAGGGCACCCCCTACCAGAACGTCATCCGCGTGCTGGACACCTGCCAGAAGGCGGGCATCTGGAACATCGCCTTCGCCACCCGCAAGCCGGATGCTGACCAACCTGCCGCTACGCCCAAGTGAGATGATCCACGCCCCGTTTTCCACCCTCTCAAGCGGCAGCGGCTTCCGGTTCATGTCGGTGGCGTGTTGTTTGATCACGTTTACCGCCTTCGCGCAGCAGAACCCGCCCAAGGCCCTGCCCGTGGATGACACCGGGATACCCAAGGCCATCCCGGTGCGTCCGGCGCCCAAGGCGTTGCCGGTGCTCGATGATCCTGCCATGCTTTCCGCCCCGCCGAAGACCAAGGGGCCGGACGATGACATGTTCGACTTTGCCACTCTGGCCTACGACCGACAGGAGTGGGACATGGCGGCGCAAAACTACGCCAAGTACCTGCAAACGTATCCGGCAGGTCGCCAGGTTGCCGACGCGCTGTTCCGCATCGGTGAGTGTTACATGAAGCAGAACAAGCTCAAGCAGGCGACGGGTTATTACGAGGAGGTGGTGAACCGCTATCCGGCCAGTGAAGGCGCTCCTTCCTCCGCCTACCGCCTCGGTGCGATGAACTTCAACGAGTCGAAGTTCGCCGATGCCGCGCGTCATTTTGCCTTCAGCGAGGCCAAAACCAAGAGCCCGCAGGTCAAACTGGCCGCTGCCTTCAACAAGGCCCGCGCCTATGAAATGGCGGGAAACAAGGAGCAGCAGACCGCAGCCTTGAACAGTGTGATCGCCGTCAAAACGGACAATCCGTATCGCGAGACCGCGCTGCTCACGCTCGGCAGCATTTACCTGGCAGCGGACAAGAAAACCGAGTCCTTGCCGGTCTTTGAAGAACTCGTCAAGAACAGTGCCGACCGCGCCATCGTGGCCGAGGCAGCGATCCGCGCCGGCGTGCTGCTGGCGGAGCTGAAAAAGGCCGACGAGGCCATCGTGATGTTCGAGAAGGCGCTGCGCATGCCCGAGACCAGCGAGCAGAACCGCAGCATTTCCCTCGTCGGCATCATCCAGGCCCTGTATTCCAAAGGGGACTACGACGGCGTCATCGACTACTACAACAAGAACTCCGAGCTCCTGCCGCCCGGAGCCGCGCGGGCGAAGATGCTCGTGCTCGTCGGTCACTCCTACCGCATGCGCAAAAGCTATGCGCGCGCCGTGGAGGTCTATCTCCTGATCGAGCAGTACCACGCTGACACGGAGGAGGCCTTCGAGGCTGGTTACTGGAAGCTGTACTGCTTCTATCTGCTCAATGACAAGGATCTCGGCGAATTTGCCACCGCCTTCATCGCCCGTCATGCGCAGAACTATACCAAGCATGAGTTCCTCTCGCTGGCACGCCTCATCCGCGCGGACTTCTATTTCAACAAAGGCGACTACCAGCAGGCGGTGCTGAGCTACACCGATGTCAATATCGCCGGCCTACCGGAGAAATTGCAGCCCGGCACGCTGTTTAACATGGGCTGGGCGCAAGCCGAGGCCGGTCGGAACCCGGAGGCCGTCGGCACCTTCACCCGCTTCATCAATGAGCATCCGCAGCACGAGTTCATCCCCAAGGCCTACGCCCGGCGTGGCCTCGCGAACCGTGAGGCGCGCGATCTGCCCAAAGCGAAAGCCGACTTCGAGCATGTGACCAAGGAGTTCCCTAAATCTGACGCCTGCGAGATGTCCTGGCTACAGCTCGGCTACATCGCCATGGAGCAAAAAGACCCGCAGGGCACCATCGCCGCCTTTGAGACACTGCTGAAAAAATTCCCCACTACCGCCGCCGCCGCGCAGGCCTACTACGGCATCGGGCGCGGTCAGTTCGACCAAAAAATCTACGACAAGGCCACCCCCGCGCTGCGCCGCTCCATTGAAATCGACAGCAAAGCCTACCTCGAAAAATCCAGCCAGTTGCTCATCCTCTGCGACTACGCGCGCCAGAATGCCGACGATCTCGCCAAGACCATCGACAGCTACCTCCAGGCCAAACCCGGTGGCCAGGTCTCGCCCAACATTCTGAAATGGCTCGGCCTCAAGCTCTACAGCGGCGACGACTTCAAACGCGCCGCCCGTTTTCTCGAACTCGCCGTTACCCCCGACTCGCCTGAAAACACCGAGTCTGTCGTGTGGAACTACCTCGGCATGGCCCAGCTCCAGAACCGGCAGTTTGACGCCAGCATCCAGGCCACGGACAACTATTTGCTCTCGAACCCCGACGCCGCCTCACACGCCCGCGCTCTGCTGACAAAGGGGCGCGCGCAGTTGGGTAAAGGTTTGTTCGATGAAGCCGACAAAGTCGCCCAGGAGGCGCTGCAAACGGTCAAAGATGGCTCGTTGCAGGCCGAGCTGCTTATCCTCGAAGGCGACATCTTTGCCGCCCAGGGCGACAAGCTCGCCGCCGAAGGCCAGCAGGACGCCGCCATCGGCAAATGGAAGGACGGCGCGGCCAAATACGCCGTGCCCAGCCAATTTTTCGAGCATCCCGAGATCACGCCCGAGGCGCTGTACAAGGCCGCCCAAGTCCTCGAAAAAGCCGGCGATGCCGCGAAGGCCAACCAGATGCGCCAGCAGCTCAAGCAGCGTTTTCCCAAGTTCCAGCCCAAGTAGGATCGGCTGGCCGGGCCGCCGGAAGAAAATTTCTGGTTGCGAAAAAGGTCGTGAATTCGTATCCCAGTAGGCCGTATAATCACCCCCACGCCTCACCATGAAACACATCCTCACCCTCATCGCCGCATGCAGCCTGTTGGCTGGCCTTGCCAACGCCGCCGAACCGCTGAACACCGTCTGCCCCATCTCTGGCAAGTCCGTGAATGCGACCATCACCAGCAACTACTCGAAGACTGTCGCCCTCTGCTGCAACAAGTGCAAAGCGCAGTTCACCGCGAACCCAAAAGGCTACCTCACCAACATCCTTGCGGCTGTCACCGGCCAGTGCCCGCTGAGCAAGAAGAAGTCCGACCCCGCCATCACCGTCAGCTACACCCGCCAGGTCGCCTTCGCCGACTCCGTCAGCAAGGCCGCCTTCGACGCCGCTCCTGACAAGCACATCAAGGAAGTGCGCCAGTAGGCCCGTTATTCCAGCTATGAATCAACGCGCGGAGCCGCTCACCAGCGGCTCCGCTTTTTTGTGGCATGTGGCGATCATTCCGCCGTGCGGCACTCGTTCACATGATCACCATGTTTACCCGGTTATTGCTCCTCGTCTGCTGCACGTCCAGTCTCATCGCCGCCGACGGCATCTTCGACAAATCGAATCTCGCCGCGTGGTGCATCGTGCCGTTTGACGCGAAGAAACGCGGACCGGAGGAGCGGGCGGCCATGCTAGAGCAGATGGGCGTCAAAAAATTCGTCTATGACTATCGCGCCGAGCACATCCCGCAGTGGGACGACGAATTGACCGCCCTCAAAAAACACCACATCGAGCTCATGGGCTGGTGGTTCCCGACGACGCTCAACGACGAGGCCAAACAGACGCTCGACCTCTTCAAACGCCACGGCGTGCATCCACAGCTCTGGGTGAATGGCAACGGCGGAGCGATCCAGGTCAAAGACGCGGACGATCAGCAGGCCCGTGTGGCGAAGGAAGTCGAGCGCTTGCAGCCGATCTGCGAAGCTGCGGCACCGCTGGGCTGCCAGATTGCGCTCTACAACCACGGCGCATGGTATGGCGAGCCAGAAAACGCCATCGCCATCGTCGAAGCACTGAAAGGTAAGGGCATCAAGAACATCGGCATCGTGTACAACCTGCATCACGGTCACGGCCATCTCGATCGCCTCGCCAAAGTACTGCCACGCATGCTGCCGCACCTGCTTTGCCTCAACCTCAACGGCATGGACATCGACGGCGAGGCGAAGGGTCGCAAAATCCTCCCGCTCGGCGTCGGCACCGAGGATGTGAAGGTGCTACGCATCATCCGTGCCAGCGGCTACAGTGGCCCCATCGGCATCCTCAATCACACCAACGAAGACGCCGAAGGCCGCCTGCTCGACAACCTCGACGGCCTCGCCTGGCTCGTCCCGCAGCTTGATGACAATCCGCCTGCGAAAAAGCCGGCGTATCGTACTTGGAGTGAGAAGTTAGAGGTAAGAGGTCAGAAGTCAGAGGCAGCTCAGTCATCCGGCGTTCCTTCCTTCAGCCCCGACTTCGGCAAAGCTCTCTCCGGCGGCATCGTGGTCGATGGCAAAGCCGAATATTCCACGCTGCCCTTCACCATCGAGTGCCGCGCCAAGCTCGACAGCAAGGACCGTTACAACATCCTCGTCGCCTGCAATCCCAAGTCCGCCAGCACGCACTGGGAACTCTACACCCACGCGAAACGTGGCACGCTCGCGCTGTTCATGCCCGGACGCGGTGGCGATTACGATTCAAAGGTCAACATCTGCGACGGTAAGTGGCACGATCTCGTCGCCAGCGTCAGCGATCAGCTCGTCACGCTCTGGATTGACGGCAAAAGCGTTTTGGAGAACGTAGTCCGCGAGTCCTCTCGCGGCGCAACGCCCCCAAATCGCGAGAGGACTCGCGAGCTACACCAAATAGCCTTCGGCCGCCTCGTCGAAGGCACGATCGGCTGCGAGGGCCTCATCGACGACGCCTGCCTCTCGCGTGGCGTCATGAAACCGCGTAAAGGCGACTCGCCGCGCCTGCGCATGGACAACACGCTCGCGCTGTGGAGCTTCGACGACCTCGGCACCGCCGCACCCGTCGTCAAAGCGCCCGATCCCGCCCCCTTCAAACCCGAGCTGCCGCCGCTCAACAAGGCTGACAACCAGCACTGGCAGGAATTCGTTAACCGCGAGCGCAGCTTCGACTTCTACGGCAAACAGGCGCTTCAGTTCATGCAGCAGAAGCCGCTACCCGAACTCATCCCCGCCTTCCCCGGCATGGACGGCGGCCAACAAGGCCACTGGGGCAATCAAAATGACCAAGTGACGTGGAAGGATGGGCGTTTCGCAGAAAGTGATCTTGGCAGTGTGTTCAGTTGCGTCTTCAAAGGCGCGGGACTGAACATTCCGAAGGCGGTGTGTATTCGAAGCGGGGACACGTCATATGTCTTCGATCCTGAAACGCTTTCATTCCCGGTCACTTGGACAGACGGCTTCATCAAGCTCACGGATCACCGCCATGGATTCATGGGCGGCGCTGCGATGGATGGGAAAGTCGTCAAGAAGAACACGGCCAAGCGCGAAGGCGTGTATCACGGATTCTATCGCTCAGGCACCCAAGTTTCGATCTTCTATGCGATGAAAGGCTACACCGCCATGATCGAGCGTTTTGACACAGTCACACCCCAAGGCGTTTTTCATTCAAACAAAGGACTCCAGGAAGTTTTGCCCGAATTCGCCAAGAGAAAAGAAACTCAATGGCCGCAGTGGATCGAAACCAAAGGCAAGCTCGGCACACAGCAGCCCTTTGCCACCGACACGATCACGATCCCGTTTGAGAATCCGTACGGCACGCTTTTCTTCATCACCGCGCATGATTTTTTCAGCGATGGCACTGCCGCCATCGCCACGATGACCGGCGAAGTCTGGCTGGTGAAAGGCATCGATGAAAAGCTGGAGCATCTGCGCTGGAAGCGCTTCGCCACCGGCCTGCATCAGCCGCTGGGATTGAAAATCGTGAAGGATAAGCTCTACGTCCTCGGTCGTGATCAAATCACCTGTCTGCACGATCTGAATGGCGATGACGAAGCCGACTTCTACGAGTGTGTGACGAACGTCATGCAGACCTCGCCCGGTGGGCATGATTTCATCGTGGGACTAGAAGCCGACAAGGATGGCCGCTGGTATTTCGCCTCCGGAAATCAGGGTGTATGTAGGACAGGCATTCTGCCTGTCACGCGTGCGGCGGGCATTTTGCCCGCCTCTGCAAAATCGGGCAGAATGCCCGGTTCACACGAGTCAGGCGGGACGCCCGACCTACAAATCCTCGCTACCGGCTTCCGCAATCCCAACGGCCTTGGCATCTCCCATGATGGCCGGTTCATCACCACCAGCGTCCAAGAAGGCGATTGGACACCCGCCACCTCGATCTGCCAGATCGAGCTCGATCACAATCTCGGCGCGCACTTCGGCGCTGGCGGCCCGAAGAACGGCCAGCCGCCCGAGCCCGTGCTCATGTACATGCCGCGTGGCGAGGACAACAGCGCCAGCAGCCAGGCCTTCATCTCCGGCGACCAATGGGCCTCCCTCCAAGGCGATGGAAATTTGATCCACCTCTCCTCCGGCGGCGGCAGCGCGTGGCTCGTCATGCGGCAGAACGTCCAAGGTCGCTGGCAGGCCGCAGCATACAAGATCAGCGGCAATTTCGACTCCGGTCCGCAGTGCGCGCGCTTCAATCCCAACGACGGCCATCTCTACGTGAACGGCATGCAGGGCTGGGGCAGTTACACGCCCAAGGACGGCTGCTTCCAGCGCGTGCGCTTCACCGGCGGCACCCAACCCGTGCCCGTCGGCTTCGAAGCGCGCGACAACGGCGTGCTGCTCCGCTTCAACCAGCCCGTGAAAGAAGCCGATGCCGCCACCTGCTTTGCGCAGTGCTGGAACTACCGCTATGGCCCGCAGTACGGCTCGCCGGAGTATTCCGTGAAGTATGCCGACACGCCCGGCCACGATCCGCTCGAAGTCCGCAGCGTGCAGCAACTCGACGGCGGCAAGACGCTCTTCCTCGAAATCCCGCAGATCGTCACCGCCAGCCAGATTCATCTGCATGTGAGCACCGGTCACGACATCTTCCTCACCGCGCACGCCCTGGCCGAGCCCTACACCGACTTCCCCGGCTACGCCAAGATCGCCAAAACGAACCACGCCGCACAAATCGGCCTCAACGCGCCCGCACCGTCGAAACCGAACCCTTGGGCCAAAGGCGAAGGCGGTCGCGAACTCGTCATCGAAGCCGCGCTAGGCCTGCAATACGTGCAGAAGCAGCTCACCGCCAAAGCGGGCGAAAAACTCACGATCATCTTCAAGAATCCCGATGTCGTCCCGCACAACTGGATGCTCACCAAACCGGGCACGCTACAAAAAATCGGCAACCTCGCCAATCTCATGATCACCGACCCACAGGGCATGGCGAAACACTACGTGCCCGACTCAGACGACGTCCTCGCCTATACCGACATGACAAACCCCAAAGGCGAATTCACCATCCACCTCACCGCGCCGAAGGAAACAGGCGACTACCCTTACCTCTGCACCTTCCCGGGACACTGGATGATCATGAACGGCGTGCTGAAGGTGGAGTAGGACAGGCTTTCAGCCTGTCACCAAGTGGCACGGGCATTTTGCCCGCCAGCATGAGCGGGGAGAATGCCCGGTCCACACGGAGTCAGGCAGAATGCCTGACCTACTGCCATGTCACAGCCGTCTGCCCCTGCTCACCAAGGCCTTCGACACCGAGTTCGATCACATCGCCGGGCTTCATGAAGAGCGGATCAGGCTTGAAGCCGAGGCCGACTCCGGGAGGCGTGCCGGTGGTGATGAGGTCACCGGGCAGCAGGCTCATGAACTGGCTCAGATAACTCACCAGCGTCTTCACGCCGAAGATCATCTGCGCCGTGCTGCTGTTTTGAATCGTCTTACCGTTGAGCTTGAGCCACAGCTTCAAATTCTGCGGATCAGGAATCTCATCGCTCGTGGCCAAGAAGGGGCCAATCGGCGCGAAAGTATCGCAGCTCTTGCCTTTGACCC
>JBDNIB010000639.1:0-4783 GCA_041688535.1 Prosthecobacter sp. | reverse complement strand
TGTGCAGGTCCGTGCGTGCGGAGGGATCAGCGCTCTCGTAGATCACCAGGCTCGCGCTGGTGTGCTGCACAAACACCGTGGCGGTGCCAGTTTGGATGCCGCTGGCGCGGACGATCTGCTCGCAGCGCTCGGTGATCTGATAGGTTCCCTTGCCGCGTGTTGGAATGGAAAAAGTTTCAGCGTGAGCGGCCATGGGGTAGTGGATTAGAATAGGAAGTTTTTCAGATCAAGCAGCGCTCCGCCGAGGTAACGGGTGACATCGGTGGCACAGACAGATTCGTGCGCCATCTCTTCGCGCATGACAGCTCGTTCCGCCGCACGACCGCACAACCACGCCCCCAGACCGGCGCTGTGATGCAACGAAATGCCCTGTGCGGCCAAACCTGCGCACACGCCGGACAACACATCCCCCATGCCACCACTGGCCATGCCGGGGTGGCCGGTGGTGTTGAATAGGGTCTGCTGTCCTTGCGAGGCGATCACCGTGCGGACTCCTTTGAGCAGTAGCGTGCGGCCTGTGGCGTTTTCGGTCAGGGCTTCGACCACCTTGCGGCGCCCTAGGGCGTGCCAGCCGGGGAAATTGCGCAGCAGCCGGTCCAGCTCACCGGGATGTGGCGTGAGGAGGCGCGGGAGTTGGTTCGTCTGATCTAGAACCGCTGGATTCTGAGCCAGCATCGTCAGCGCGTCCGCATCCACGATCGTCGGCACCGGGGACTGCTTCAGCACTGCAAGAACTTCCTTCGCGTGATCAAATCCCAAACCGGGTCCGATGACGAGCGCGTCGAATCGCATTTCCAATACATCACGATAATCATCCACCGGCTTCACCATGATCTCGGCGGGCACGCGACCTGCGATGAGCGGATAAACAGCCGCCTTCACCAGCAGGGTGATGAGTCCCGCGCCCGCCCGCAACGCCCCACGGCAGGCGAGGTCTGCCGCACCGTGAAAGCCGCGCGAACCGGCAATGATGCCGACACGCCCCGCGTCTCCCTTGTGCATGTCATTGGCCCGGCGTGGCAACCATGGCCGCAAGGTGGCTGGCGTGAGTGCAACGGCTGCGGCATCTCCTGCGCATTCACCGAGCTCTTTGATCGGCACCAGCGCGATGCGGCCCACATAATGATCCGCGCCGTCTTCGAGCAGTCCCGCCTTGATCTGCGCCACTACGGCGGTCACATCTGCCACCACGGCGTCCTCGCAGGCATTGCCGTGATCGCCGTTGAGGCCGGAGGGAATGTCCATCGCGATGGTGAGCGCATGCTGCTGCATGCGCAGCGCGTTCATCTCACGCGCCAGCGTCTGCAGTTCCGGCTTCAGCGGTCCTTGCGCACCGATGCCGAGCAGTCCATCGAGGCTCACGATCGGGCCAGGCGCAAAATCAAACGTCGTCGCATCCTCAATGACGCGCAGTTGGCTGCCGAGCGCCGCGAAATGCTCACGCGGCAGCTCCTTCATCGCCTCTGGTTCACAGCTCATCCGCGCATGCAGCTTCCAGCCATCCGCGAGCAGCTCACGCGCGGCGACCAACGCATCGCCTGCATTGTTGCCTTTGCCGAGAAACAGCACCAACGAGCCGGGCACCGGCGCAAACTGTCGCACCACGTTCGCGATGCCGCGTCCTGCCTCTGTCATCAATACCGCCGCGCTCACGCCGCGTGCGAACGCGGCCTCCTCAGATTGCTGCATCTGGCGGCAGGTCACGATCATGGCCGTTCCGCCGCCTGCAACAGCAGCGCTTTGAGTTCGTTGGCGGAGGTCAAAGTGGCCTCCACCGAGGCGGTGGCAGGTCGAGGAATGACGCGTGTTCCTTGCGTCTCTGTATCCAGCGCACGTTTGATCTCGGTCAGTCTGCCACTGTCTGGAGAGCCGCAGACAAACAGGTGCATGAGTCGTTCGCCATCATGCCGCAGGCCTTCATGCAGGCGCTGCAGTGCCTCCGCTGTGTCGGGAATGACCGCAAAACGCAGCCCGCGCAAAACCGACTCGCCGGTGATCTCATGCGCGATGCCCAAGGTCTCCGCAATGGCCTGCGTGTTGCCTTCGAGACGTGCGGAATCGTCGTTGTAGAGCACCAGCAGCATCACGATCTCGCGTGGGCGCTGTTTGCCGGTCAGCTCGGCGTCGATGTTGGACATCTCATCACCAAAGCGTATCCGCCGCACTGTGTAGCCCATGTTTTCCGCGCCCATTGTAGATTCGAGATAGCCGGGAATGCTCAGGTAACGATCCGCTTTGCCCAAAGCCTCACGCACGATGTCCGCGTGCCGTTGAATGCCCTCCATGCTGATGGGTTTGCGCAGCGCCATGGCATACTTGAACGAGCGGTCCGCTGCCTGGTCCTTTTGCCACTGCCAGATACCGAACGAGGCGATGCCGAGCAGAATGGTGCCAATCGGCAGTGCGACGAGAGCAAAACGAATCCAGCGTCCCGGATCGGCAGAAGTGGGGGCGGTATCAGTCATGGACACACACCTCATAGCAAGATTCAGCGGAAAGCGAAGGGCAAAGAGTGTGGTAGATCGGTGATGTCAGAAGTGAGTGGCTTGCAACATCTGACCGCTTACCTCTGACATCTAACTTTGCCTTCCGTCCGCTCTCGGCTCTGTCTCTGCTTGAAACGCCGCATGTCCTGCGGCATGAACACGGCCCCTCCAAACCACCATGTCCGAACCCCGCAAGACCCTCGAAGAACGAGCTCAGATGTCCGACATCGACCGCCTGCGCCACTCCAGTGCCCATGTGATGGCCACCGCCATCCTGCGCCTGTGGCCGAACGCTCAGTTCGCCTATGGCCCGCCAGTGGAAAACGGGTTCTATTATGACTTCGATCTCCCTGACCACCGCATCACGCCGGATGACTTCGAGAAGATCGAAGCGGAGATGAAGAAGATCTCGAAGGAGAATCAAAAGTTCGAATAGAAGGGCGTGTCTCGCGATGAAGCCATCGCTTTGGCGCAATCCGGCCGCCTTGGCGGACTCGCGGAGCGCCCTGGCAATCCGAGTGTGTTCAAACTCGACCTGCTCGAAAAAATTCCTGAAGGCGAGCAAATCAGCACCTTTCAAAACGGCGACTTCATTGATCTCTGCGCCGGACCGCACGTCGGCTACAGCGGCAAGTGCAAAAATGTGAAGCTCATGTCGGTCAGCTCCTCGTTTTATATGGGCGACGAGACGAAACCGCAGCTCCAGCGTCTCTACGGCACCGCGTTTCCCTCCAAGGAAGAGCTTGAGCAGCATCTGGTGCAGCTTGAGGAGGCCAAGAAGCGTGATCATCGCAAACTCGGCAAAGAATTGAAGCTGTTTCACATCGACGAAGCGGTGGGGCAGGGGCTCATCCTCTGGACGCCGAACGGAGCCATCCTGCGGCAGGAACTGCAAAATTTCATCAGCGAGGAGCTGCGCAAGCAAGGCTACAGCCAGGTTTTCACTCCGCACATTGGTAAGGTGGGCCTCTACAAAACCAGCGGGCACTTCCCGTATTATAAGGAGAGCCAGTTCGCCCCAGTCATCGAAAACGATGACCTCGCGAAGGTGGTCAAGGAAGGCTGCGGCTGCTGCGAAGTGATGGAGCGTCTCGGCGCGGTCTCCGCCAAAATGCGTCAGGAACTCAACGAGCGTGCCGGCAAAGAAATCGTGTCGGAAGACCGCGTGCTGCCGGATGAGCAACTGCTCGACGGCTTCCTGCTGAAGCCGATGAACTGCCCGCATCACATCAAGATTTATGACAGTCAACCGCACAGCTACCGCGATCTGCCCGTGCGCCTCGCGGAGTTTGGCACGGTGTATCGCTGGGAGCAGAGCGGTGAGCTGAACGGCCTGACACGCGTGCGTGGCTTCACGCAGGATGACGCGCATCTGTTCTGCACTGAAGAGCAGGTCGCCGCCGAGGTGCTCGGCTGTCTCAGTCTGGTGAAGATCGTGCTCAATACGCTGGGCATGACCGACTACCGCGTGCGTGTCGGCCTGCGCGATCCCGACAGCAGTAAGTTCACCGGCAATCCCGAGCAGTGGGACAAAGCCGAAGCCGCCTGCCGCGAAGCCGCCGCCACACTTGGCGTACCCTTCACCGAAGAGCCCGGCGAGGCCGCGTTCTACGGCCCGAAGATCGACTTCGTCATCAAGGACGTGATCGGTCGCGAATGGCAGCTTGGCACCGTGCAGGTGGACTACGTCCTGCCTGTGCGCTTTGACCTGACTTACAACGGTGCCGACAACAAGGCGCATCGCCCCGTCATGATTCATCGTGCGCCCTTCGGCAGCATGGAGCGCTTCTGCGGTGTGCTCATCGAGCACTTCGCCGGTCATTTCCCGACGTGGCTTGCGCCTGAACAAGTGCGCATCCTCACCATCAGCGAGAAGACCGATGCCTTTGCCGATGAAATCTACGCCCAGCTCAAAGACGCCGGTCTGCGGGTGTCATTGAACAACGATGCCGACAAAATCGGCGCGAAGATCCGCCTCGCCCAGCTCGACAAGATCCCCTACATGCTCGTCCTCGGCGAGAAGGAAGCCGCCGCGCAAAGCGTCGCCGTCCGCCACAGCAAGAAGGGCGACCTCGGCGTCAAACCGGTCGCGGATTTCATCGCGGAGGTCATGGCGGAGGTGAAGGAGCGCCGGTTGTAACCTCAGGCTTTCTTTGCCCGCAGCACCTGGCGCATCGTCATGAAGGCGATGGTCAGTCCGACCATGTTCAGCGCTGCGGCACCGAAGAAGGCGGCGCCGGGCACGGGTGGTGTGGTCGTGATGAAGTAGCCGAACAATCCCGTCGCAAGGAAGGGGC
>JBDNIB010000638.1:0-3934 GCA_041688535.1 Prosthecobacter sp. | reverse complement strand
GACTTTTCTTTGGAATGCCACGGGCGAGATAGGCGACTCGAAGGGCTACGCTCCGCTGGCCTACGAAGCGAAAACGAAGCGGTATGGTGTTCTCGATGACCTAGGCGCTGCGAGCATCGGCCAACCGGGATGCACTCAAACTTTCGATGTCTCCGCGAGTCGGGACAGCAGCGGCGTGGCGGGGTATTTCATCGCGACATTCACACTCGCGGCAGATTCCGCAGGCGAGGTCTGGATTCACAACGGCAATCTGCTCAACAAGTCCTTCACCGGTGGGAACACGCTGGAGCTGTATGTGAACGACGAGCTGAAATCGAAGTCGCTCTTTCCCATAGATCGCTTTGGCAGAACCTTTCAGAAGAACCTCGGGCGTCTCAGGAAAGGCGACGCCGTGCGGGTCGCGGTCGGCCCTGGCGAGAAGTCGTCGAGAGGTGGTGGCAGGCTCTATTTCAGCATCGAAGACCACGCAGTCGGGAAACCACCAGCCGCGCCACTGAACTTTGTTTCGCCTGCAATCGACAGCGCTGTGCCGCAGTTCGGACCCGATGGGAACATCCTGCCGAGCTACGCAACCAAGCACCAAGGTCAGTGCGAAACGGTGAGATCCGTGAAACCAGAGTTGGTCTTCATCGGCGACTCCATCACGACGCGTTGGCCGCAGGAGGTGTTGGAGCAGCGCTTCGGAAAGTTCCGTCCTGTGAATCTCGGGGTCGGTGGCGATTCGATTCAGAATGTCCACTGGCGCATCCGCCATGGCGCACTGGACGGCGCACAGCCGAAGGTGATCGTCCTGCTCATCGGCACGAACAACATCACCGGCGGCTTCACCCCCGATGAAATCACGCAGGGCATCCGTCTTCTCCTTGCCGCCATCCACGACAAAGCACCGGACAGCAAAATCCTGCTCCAAGGCATCCTGCCGCGCGGTGACTTGATCAAAGACGCAATCAACGAATCCATCCGGCTCATTAACTCCAAGCTCTCGGCTCTGGCCGATGGAAAGAAGGTCTTCTACCTCGATGTCGGCGACAAACTCGTCGCGCCCGACGGCTCCATCAGCCCAAAGGTGATGCCCGACAAACTCCACGTCGCAGGCACAGGCTATAAACGCTGGATGGAGGCGATGGGCCCCACACTTGATAAGCTGCTGAATGAACGTCCCTGATTGAAAGACACCGAAATGAAACACACCGCCACACTCCTCACTATCCTGATGCTGATCTTCTGTTTCTCTGTGCCCCTTTCCGCAGCGCCGATCGTGAAGGACGGCAAGGCGACGGCCGAAATCCTCATCCCGAAGGACGCCAATCCGATCGTGAAGGCGGCCGCCACGGAGTTTCAGGGCATCATCGCCAAGATGTCGGGCGCTAAACTCGAGATTGTGAGCGAACCGACCGGCAAGGTGAGGACCAAGGTCTGGTTCGGTGAAAACGAGATGACGAAGAAGCTCGGGATGGATCTCAAAGAGGTAAAATACGACGGCTACAAGATCATCGTCAAAGGCGACGACGTCATCGTGGCTGGAGTCGATATCGAATGGTATAAACACTTCGGTCTCAGCGAGGACAACCTCTACAGGGTCGAAGACAAATGGCTGAAGCACACCGGCGGGCACAAATGGCGCTCGCCGATGTTCATGAATGGCCTCCAAAACCAGTGCCGGGAAAAGGATGCGTCGCGGAGCCTTGGGTTTCACGATGGCATTGATTCCACCGGCACCCTTTTCGCCGCCTACGCGCTGCTCGAGCAACTCGGGTTCCGTTGGTATATGCCCTTCGCCGACATCGGGCAGGTCATCCCCGAAAAGAAGGACATCATCGTTGCTGATCAGGACATCAAGAGCGAGCCGGCCTTCCGTTACCGCAACTGGAGTCACTGGCGTGGCTGCCGCGATGAAGCCATGTGGTTCAAGTCGATGGGCGGCGGCATGAGCGAGTTCATCTTCTTCTACCATGCCGCAGGGCGTATCCTCGACGGCAAAGAAGACCCCGAGTGTGCCGGAAAGATCAACGGCCAGCCCGATTTTCGCGCACCGAAGCTCTCCGGCGAAAAGTTTCGCTCCACTTTCCTGCAGTATCTGGAGTCGGCCAATGCCTTCTATCCGAAAATGCTCCCGTATGTCAGCTTCAACCAGCCGGACGGATGGAGCACCATCGACGACGAGGATGTGGCCAACGGATGGGACAAACTGAAAGAGCGCGGCGATGCCGGGCGCTACAGCGACTACGCATGGGATTTCAATGCGAACATGCTTGAGCGCTATAACAAGAAGTATCTCGGCAACAAACAGCGCAAAGCCTTCTACGCCTACTCCGGCACGGTCGGCGTCCCCACCCAACTCAACGGCAAGTTCATCCCGGATGACATGACCTGCGTCTTCGCGAACACCACGGCCTATGACCACCTGACCCCAGAGTTCACCTCCGTCATGAAGGACTGGTTCAAGTGCGTCAAACAGCCGGAACAGTTCATCTATTACGACTACCTCTATGACCGCGGCCCTCACCGCAACTATCCGCCGACTCCGTATATTTTCACAGAAAACCTGAAGCAGCTCTTCAAGAACATCACGCCCGATAAGTGCCAGGGATTCCTTCTCGAATACGACGCCCCCTTTGGCGACGTGACGAAAGCCGAAAACCACAACACCAACATCGGCTGCCCGGCACAGACGCACCTCATGATGTATCTCTACTCGAAGCTCATGTGGGACCCGAAGGTGAATGTGGATGCGCTCCTGGCCGAATACTACACGCTCTACTACGGCCCCGCTGCGGATGAGATGAAGGCACTGGACAAGTTCGGCGAGGAAATATGGATGAGGAAAGCGCCGCGCCGCGTGACGGCATCCTCAGGAAACTTCAAGGAAGAAGACGTGACGAAGCTCTTCGACATCTTCGGCAAGGCCCGAGCTAAAACCGAAGCCGGCAGCATCTATGCGAAGAGGCTCGACCGCCTCGCCTATGAGATGGAGCCCCTCAAAAGGCTGTTCGTAAACCTCCATCGCAAAGGTCCCATCATCCAAGCCGGACGTTTCGCAGAAGACACCAAGTGCGACGGCGATATTTCTAAAGCCTTCTGGAAGGGCGTGCCAACCACTCCGCTGAAGGACATGTTTACCAGCGCTAAGCCCGGCCATGTCTCCACCTCCGTTGCGTTCCGCGCCACGCCGAGCGCCATCTACATCGCCATCGAGTGCCGCGAACCGAAAATGGACCGCCTCCATGACCGCACCAAGACGCGCGACGACTCGGGCATCTGGGCCGATGATTTTGTGGAAATACGGTTAGAGACTCCGAACGGGCGCATGCCAGTCATCAACATCAACCCAGCTGGTGCCATATTCGACCATGACGCTACTGACCCGAACGTGGCTAACCTGCCGGCGTTCTATAGCGTGAGCGATTATGCCGTGAAGAAATACCCCGACAAGTGGTGCATCGAGATCAGGATTGACTATGCATCGCTCGGCGCACTTATCCCCACAGTCTCGGCACCGTGGGGCATGCAGATCTCGCATCAGCGACTCGCCGGAGACAAGGCCGAGTTCTACCAGCTTTCGCCGACAGGCAAGGCGTTCAACAAGAACTTCGAGATGATGGCAAACATTACGACGAACAAACGATAGGAGAACACCACGATGATAGGCATCGCTATGAAACGCACGTTCACCCTCATCACCGCCCTGCTCGCGATCCCTTGGCTCGCTCACGCTCAGACCGTCACTATCGCGCCCTCGGAACAAGGGCTGCGCATCGACATCGGTGGCCAGTTATTCACCGAGTATGTCGTGAAGGACACGCCGCGACCGTTCATGTATCCGATCATCGGCGCGGCGGGCGAGAGTGTGGTGCGGAACTTTCCGATGAAGAAAGATGTTCCCGGCGAGGAGCGGTTTCTCGATCACAAACATCACCGCTCGCTCTGGTTCGCG
>JBDNIB010000637.1:0-3567 GCA_041688535.1 Prosthecobacter sp. | reverse complement strand
TGCGCTCGACGGTGGCGGCGTCATCACAGGCGACCTCATCAATGTCTTCGGTGAGGAAGTCACGCACGGTGCGCTCCACGAGATCAGGCTCCTGGAAGCAGCAGACCGGGGCGTTCTGACCATCACGCTTGGCAACAATATCGTCCCATTCATCCAGCAGGATGTTCAAATCACGCACGATGTGCCGCGCGCGTTTGCCGGATGCCTCGGTGCGTAGAATGATGCCCATGCCCTCGGGCAGGCTGACTTTTTCGATGATCTTGCGCAGGCGGGAGCGCTCCTTCGGATCTTCAATCTTGCGCGAGATGCCACAGGTGTCGTTGAGCGGCATGAGGACGAGCAAGCGTCCGGCGAGGGAGATGTTGGTGGTGACGCGGGGACCTTTGTTTCCCACTGGCCCCTTGGTGACCTGCACCATGATTTCGGAGCCGACGGGATAGAGGCTGGGGATGTCCTTGGCCTCGATGCGCTTGCGCTTTTTGCTGCCACCACGGTTGATCTCCTCCAGACCGGCGTCCAACGCGGCGGGGATGGCGTCCCAGAAGTGGAGGAAGGCGTTTTTGTCGAAGCCGATGTCGATGAACATGGCCTTGAGGCCCTGCTCAATGTTGCGGATGCGGCCTTTAAAAACGCTGCCAATGAGGCTGCTGGTGCCGACGCGCTCAATGTTGTACTCCTCGACAACTCCCTTGTCGAGCAGGGCGACACGGTTTTCCAGCTTCTCGCAGTTGATGACGAGGCGCACGCCGCTTTTGATGTCACGTTTGCCGGTGAGCAGTTCTTTGATTCTTTGTACGAAGGTCAATGCCATGATGGTGATTCTCTCTGAAATGATGCGGCTCCTCAGCGGAAGAGCTTGCGGAAAAATCCACCGCCACTGGGGGCGGGTTCGGATGGTTGGGGTTCCTGGGAGCCGCCGCGGTTGAAGATACCGACCCTGCGCACCGGCACGGCCTTTGGCACATTCTGACCGGAGCTGCTGCCCGCCGATCCCGCAGAATCGGCTTTCCGTTTGATGTTGGGCGTCGCGTTCACACGCGGCGCCGCGTCATCCACCGGTTGTGGCGTGGACCCACTCGGGCCTACGTCACCGTCCTCATCCTCATTGAGTGCCTCTGGCACCGCAACGTCGGCATATTGGACGGATACAATATGATTGAAATGGCCCTCGGCAGGCGGCAGCGCCTCAATGGCCAGTTTGAAGGAGCCATTGTCGAGCGCCAGGCATTGCTCAAGAATACGGCGGGCAACGGGCGCGGCACAACCGCCGCCGGACTTGCCGTTCTGCACCAGCACCGCCACGGCAAACTTGGGGTTCTGGTAAGGGGCGAAGGAGATAAACCAGGTGTGATTGTCATCCACCACTTGCTTGCGCTCGTTGACCCGCTTGTTTTGCGCGGTGCCGGTCTTGCCCGCGACCTCGACGCCGGTGATGCGCGCGCCTTTGCCGGTGCCGCCAGGGTCATTGACCACCTTCCACATACCTTTGCGGATGATCTCAATCTCGTCCGGTTTGACGTTCGCGGACAGGTCGCCGCGCAGGCTCGGCGGGTTGTCTAGCACGACCTTGTCACCATCAGACACCCGTTTGAGCAAATGCGGACTCCACGACTTGCCGCCGTTGGCGACCGTGGCGGTGACAGAGGCCATCTGCAGTGGGGTGGCGAGAACCATCCCCTGGCCGATGGACGTGTTGGCAGTGTAGCCATCGCTCCAGCGCTCAGCCGGGCGGTGTGCGCGCAGCCAATCAGGGTTGGGCAGGATGCCTGGATCCGCGTCCTCAAGCTCGATGCCGGTTCTTTCGCCCAGGCCCAGGATTTTGCCCACCTTGGTGATGTTGGCGATGCCGGCGGCGTTGCCGTAGCGGTAGAAGAAGCAGTTGCACGACTTCATGATGGCGTCACTGAGGCCCAAGCTGCCATGCGAGCCGCCGCCCTGCCGCTGAATCCAGCACTGCATCGGCTTGTTCCCATAAGTGACACTGCCGCTGCAGTTGAAGTGGTTTTTCTGGATCCCGGCCAGACAACCGGCAAACGAGATGGGGATTTTGTAGGTGGAGCCGGGAACGTAAGGCCGCACCGCACGATTCATGAGGGGGACGGTTTTGTTGCCCAGCAGCGTGTCCCAATCAGACTGCTGGATGCTCGGAATGAACTGGTTCGGATCATACGAGGGCACCGAGACCATCGCCAGCACCTCGCCGGTGGCCGGATCGATCACCACGGCGGCACCACGCCCGACTTTGCCTTCGCGCAGCGCCCGGTCGGCGATGATCTGCATGCGCGCGTCCAGGGTGAGGTACACATCGTTGCCCTTGCGCGGCTCCTGGTATTCCTCGTACACCTCGCCCACGGGCCTGCCGCGCTGGTCACGCTGCATGATGCGCACACCGGGCTTGCCGCGCAGGTAATTGTCGAAGCTTTTCTCCACTCCGGCACCACCGAAGTCATCCGGCACATAGTAATCCCAGCCCTTGCGCTCCTCAGCGGAGGCACGTTGATCATCCGGCAGCCGCACATAACCCAGGATGTGGCAGGCGACTGCCTTGAGCGGATACACGCGCGACGCGCGTTCTGCGACGGTGACACCGGGGAGGCCCAGATTGTGCTCCGCAATGCGGCTAAACTCTGTGAAGGTGAGGTCATCGCGGTACACCCACGGCACCGCGCCGCCGAAACTGCGGTAATGCACCCGCAGCGAATCCACCGAGTAGTCTTTGTGGACGCCCATCTCCTGCATGCGAGCGGTGATCGTCTCCTCGAAAATGGAGTAAATATCGAGTTCCGGCTTCTGCCGCCGAATCCCTCGTTCAACTGTCTCGAAGGTCACCTCCGGCACCGGCTGGCCCAGCAGCTTGGCCACCCGCTTGTACTCCGTGACGACTTCCGCCAGATTGATGCGCACTTCAAAGCTGGCTTTGTTCGTGGCGAGCACGACACCGTTGCGGTCCTTGATCTCGCCGCGGGGTCCGGGAATGCGGGCGCGTTCTTTTTTCGCTCCCGGAATCATCTTGGAAAACTCCTCATGCCGGTCCACCTGCAGCGACCACAGCCGGAACACGAGCAGCGCAAAGCCACACAGCATTGCAAGCGTGAACAAATACAGTCGGAAGCGGTATTTAACGACCATCGAAGCGGTACCTCAGGCCCTCATATTTGATTTCATAGCTCGACACGCGGGCCAGCGAGTAAAGCAGCAGGAAAATAAGCGGCGCGGCCAGCATCGCCAGCAGCGTGTCGGTGATCATCTTGGACCAGACCCCGCCGGGAAACTGCAGCGAGCCGCGCAGGAAGGTGATGATGAGATATTGCGCCAGCAACCACACAAAAGTGGCCACGCCGACCATGAGCACAGGCAGCTCCAGGCGCCCACGCTTGAACAACGGGCGGATGCCCTGCATCAGCGTGCCGAGCATGCCAAACAGGACAATGGACAGACCGAACGGCAACGACCTGCTGCCGGCCCCCAGCTCCAAGTCCGCGCCAGTGCCAAACACATCCTCCGCGCCTGTCAGAACTTCATTCACACCCGGCAAATAACGCGCATCCCAGATAAAACCGGTGATGA
>JBDNIB010000072.1:0-1549 GCA_041688535.1 Prosthecobacter sp. | reverse complement strand
GGCCGATCAGCAGAAGGCACGCTTCGTGATCGATAAGGAAAAAGCCGCGCTGCACGGCATCAGCGCTGCCACGATCTCGCAGACGCTCAAAATTGCTGTCGATGGCGAAACGGTCGATCTGTTGCATCAGCCCGAGGAGAAGGAAGATGTGAACATTCGTCTCGAACTGCCACGCTCCTTCAAAACGACGCCCGAGGAACTGCTCGCTCTCCGCGTGCGTTCCGGCGATGCCAACGCGCTGCCTGAGCCCGGTGCCAGCAACTCACCGCTCGTGCCGTTGCGCGAGCTCGTGACGGTCGAGCACGTCACCGTCGAGAAGAGTCTCTATCACAAGAACCTCATGCCCGTGACCTACGTCATCGGCGATGTCGCCGGTGTCGTTGAAAGCCCTGTCTATGCCATTTTCAAGATGAACGAGGCGCTCAAGAAGCTCGACACGCGCGAATTCGGCGGCAGTGGCGCGGAACTCCAAATTCTCAACGCCTCCATGCCGTTCAGCGATGAAGAACCGTCGATGAAGTGGGACGGCGAGTGGCACATCACGATCGAGGTCTTCCGCGATCTCGGTGCGGCCTTCGGCGCGTGTTTGATCCTCATTTACGTGCTCATGGTCGGCTGGTTCCGCAGCTTCATCACGCCCGCCATCGTCATGATCGCCATTCCGTTTTCGCTCGTCGGCATTCTGCCCGCGCACGGCTTCATGGACGCTTTTTTCACCGCCACGAGCATGATCGGCTTCATGGCCGGCGGCGGCATCGTCGTGCGAAACTCGATTATTCTCGTCGATTTCATCGAGCTGCGTCTGCGTGAAGTCATGCCGCTGAGCGAGGCTGTGATCGACGCGGGAGCCGTGCGCTTCCGCCCCATGCTGCTCACCGCCATGGCCGTCGTCGTCGGTGCCGCCGTCATCCTCGCCGACCCGATTTTCCAAGGCCTCGCCATCGCCCTCATGGCAGGCGAGATCGCCAGCCTCTTCATCAGCCGCATGGCCGTGCCGGTGCTCTACTTCATGGCCAACAAGCATTCTCATCCTGAACCCGCAACCACATGACACGCTACCTCATTCCCATCGCCGTCGGAGCCGCCCTGGGGGCCTTGATGGGCTATTACGGTCAATGCAGGTCCGGCACCTGTCCGCTGACGTCCACATGGTGGCGCGGCGCGCTCTATGGCGGTTTCATCGGCCTCGCTTTCGCCTTCAGTTCCCATCGCTAACTCCAATACCATATGAACCCACGATACATCGTTGAAACCACCAAGACACCGGCCCAGGCCTTGACCGACCTCGAAGCCTCCGTCAAACAGCACGGCTACGGCGTGCTGCACACCTATGACTTGAAGGCGACGCTCGCGAGCAAGGGCTTCGACCTGCCAAACGCCTGCCACATCCTCGAAGTTTGCAATCCCAAGCAAGCCGCCGCCGTGCTGGCCGCCGACATGGGCATGAACATCGCGTTGCCATGCCGCATCTCGGTTTATGAGGACGGCGGTAAGACGCTGATCGGCATGGTGCGTCCTTCCGCGCTTCTCTCCGCGCTGTCCGAAGCGG
>JBDNIB010000636.1:0-3539 GCA_041688535.1 Prosthecobacter sp. | reverse complement strand
CTCATCCCACCGCACACCGGTCAGGCCGAGTTGCTGTGAACGGTGGAACCGAAGGGTTGCTGGAATGAGCCAGTCGGCCATCCCCAGCCTTGCGCCTGCGGCATTCGTCATTCAGCATTCCTTCTCATGTGGCGCGAACTGACAACCCTGTGGCAAAGCATCCGCGACCCGGAGTACCTCCATCTGCTCCTGGAGCCACTGCCGCTGTACGGACTCGGTTTGGGACTGACGTTTTTGATTATCGCGTTCCTGTTTGGTGAGGCCAAAGGCAAATTGCTGGCGCTAGGGATCATCTGCGTGTCCTGCGCGAGCGTGTGGCCGTACAATGAGCTGCGGGACAAGGCGACACCGCGCATCCTGGCGACGCGGTCGCCGGAATTCGCGCCATTGATCCAGGAGCAGACGCAGCGGCGCAAGGACTGGGCCTGGCCGTATTATGCGATGGCGCTATGCAGCGGCACGGCGCTGCTGACGGCTAAATCCCCGCGTGGCAGGCCACTGCTCCTCATCGTCGTGGCGTTTGGCGCGCTGCTCTTTTGGTTCAGCATCTGGATGCACAAAAAGGAGTGCGAGGTGTATCACCGCAACATTGTCCGCTTTGTACCGGTGCGCTGAGTTCAGGGTGGCGGGATGGCCCACACAGGACGGTCCGTTTTAGCCTGCGCCTTGATGAAGGTGGCACGGCCAACGCGCAAGAGGGTGGCATTGTTTTGCGAGCGCAGTGAGGCATCGCTCTTGGCGAGCCAGAGCGGCACGAGCTGCCCCGGCAATTGCAGCAACAAGTAGCCGGTGTAATCGCTGAGGGCAGCATTGGCATCGCCAGCCCAGAGTTGCAGTTGATCAGCCCGGCCGACGTAAGTGCTGGCGACGAAATCGCCACTGGTGAGGCCGGTGGCAGCAGGCGTGGCATCGACCGGCCAGGGATTGGCGATGAGGTTGTAGCTGGGCTTCAACACGCAGGCAAAGGGTGTCGTGCGCACAGCACCGGTGTGCAGCATGGGCTGTGGTGCGGTGGCCGCGAGTTTCAGCATCAGGCCGGTGCCGGACGGAATGAGCACGTCCGCCGCGCTGGCAAGTGTGGCGTCGTCATTCAGCACCCAGCGAAGCTGAGTGCCGTTGTCATAGAGCCAATAGCTGCGGTAGCTGGAGCCTGTGTGGAAGAGCACTTGGTCCGCAGTATTAGCGGTAGTGCTGCCATGAAAGCGTGTGACATTAAACACATCCGCCAGTGTGACATGCGGACGAATGGCGATGCGCGCACCGGCCCAGTCGATGGCAGCGAGCGTTGTGGTGTTGTGCGGCGAGTCGGTGGCAATGGCGCAGGTAGTCGGCGAGACACTTTGTAGGTCGAAACGATGTCCGGCACTAGTGCCGCTGAGAATTTCAACGTAGTAGCTCTGGGCGGGAGTGCTGACTGCGGCGAAGTCCGCCTGCCCGCCAAGCGTGATGCTGGTGGCGGTGGAACTGCTCACAGCGCCGATGAAAACGGGCGGACGGGTGAGATTGAGGCCAAAACTTTGAATACCGCTGTGCAACGCGGCCTGCTGCCAGCCGAGCGGCTCGCTGGAGACCGTATCCCCGCCGCTGGGTGTTACATTTAGACGAATGATGCCGCGTGCGAGGCTTTGTCCAGAGAGGGCATGGAGATTGGACCATGTCACACGTTCCCAGCCGTTGCCGAGGCTAACAATGGTCGGCGTAACAGCCAACGCAGTCCAGTTGACGAGATCGGCGGTGCTTTCGAGCGTAAACGTGACTCCACTTTGCCCCGCAGGCCGCACCAGCGTGGCATCAATGGCGTTTTGATCACGCATGCGAAGCTGCAGACCTTCTTCGGGACGAATGATGCCGCTACTGGAGGCGATGCCGAGAGCCTGCCGAATGGAGCTGGCTGAGGATGCCGCCGCACTGGCGAGCGCCGGCGACGAACCCGATCCACCGCCGCCAGAAAGCGGACGCAGAGCGCTGGAGGGGATGGCGACGAAGTTCGTACCTGGACCGTCCCAAAACAGCCGCGCCATCGCACCACCCGTGTTCTCGTAGAATTCCATCTGCACTGTCACCGGCACTCCAGCGGTCAGATTGAGCGTGGCGTAATCCCAGGTCTCGCCATGATCGGTCCAGTTATTGATCACGAGAGCGCCATTGAGCCAGAGACGCACGCCGTCATCGCTGCGGGTGATGAAATCGAACACACCACTGCTGGTTGGAATGATGCTGCCCTGCCAGCGAACGCTGAAGGCATCCGCTGGCAGCCCGCTAGCAGGTGATCCGCTCCAAGTGAAATCAATGTTCGGGTCCGTGCGGCGCAGCACGAGCTGCTCGAAGTTTTTACCGTTGTAGTAATCCGCTGTGAGACCATTGGAGACAATCAGCGGCGTGTAGCTCACGGTGATGAGATTCGATGCAGTGTTGCCATTGCCTGCGGCATCCTGCGCCATCCCGGCGGGCAGTCTGACCGTGACATCTCCTGCCACGTGAGGCGTGACCGTTGCAGACCAGACCGCACCGGCGGCGGAAAGAGCTGTCACCGTGCCATTCGTGATGACGAACTCAGCGGCCAGCAGTCCGGTGACGCTTTCATTGAATGTGACGGTGACGACGAACACGCTGGTAACAGCCGTGGACGGGGTGGAAAGCACCACGGCGGGCGGCGTGGTGTCAGGAGCGGTGTAATTAACGGTGAGCAGGTTTGAAACGGTGTTCCCCTGCCCGGTGCTGTTTGCAGCGGCAACCGCCGGAACACGCACAGTGACGGCACCTTCAGCCGCAGGTGTGATGGTGACAGTGTAAGCCGCGCCGCTGCCGTTGAGCGCTGAAGCGGTGCCATAGGTGACGATGAAGTCATTCAACGCGACGCCGGTGACGGGTTCGCTGAAAGTGGCGCTGAGGGTGAACGGCGCGGAGACATTGGTTGACGCGGTGGCAAGCGTCACAGTCGGCGGGGTAGTGTCGGGAACGGTCACGGTGTTGACAAGCTCGATCCAGTTGAAGTTCACCGCACCATCGGGGAATTCGACCCGGATGGTCGCAGGACCGGTGGATGCGATATTGATACCGGACACTTTGAACGTGCGCCACGCGCTCCAACCTCCTGTGGCGGTGATGTCGAAGGTGGTGGCGAGCGTGCTATTGATCAGAATACGCATTTTGGATGGCCCGGCGAACACGGTGGCCATGCGGACATTGATGTCGTAGGTGCCGGATGATAGAGCGGTGGTGTAGCGCAACCATTCACCAGCGGCGATCCAGCCGATGGAAGGCGTGCCGTCCGTGTCCTCCGAAGGCTCGATATCAACGCCAGTGCTGCGGTAATTGAGACCCGACGACTGCTGGCCGATGTTCGCCACGTCCGTGTCGTGATAGGCAACCCCTTCCCCGCCTTCATCAAAGTCCTCCGCCTGAATCTTCACCACCTGCGGCACCGGTGCTGGCGCATAAGCAACCGTAAGCGTGTTGGACGCAATGTTCAGATTCCCTGCGGCATCCTGCGCCATGCCCGTCGGTAAAGTGAGGGTGACATTGCCTGCGGCGGCGGG
>JBDNIB010000635.1:0-2384 GCA_041688535.1 Prosthecobacter sp. | reverse complement strand
CATCCAGCGCCGCCTCCACGCGGTCCGCCGCCCATTCATCGGCGCGAAACACACTCAGCGGCTCGTTCGCCCGCGCACTATGCCGGTGGATCACCTGCGCGGCCAGACTCTTGCCGCTGCCAGACGGGCCTTGCAGCAAAACCGGCGCGTCATTGCCACTGGCCTGCGCGATCACCGCAAACGCACGCTGCATCGCCTCACAGGAGCCGATCATCGTCGTGGCCGCCCGCAACTCCGCCTTGGCCGGGGTGAACACCTCACGGATCGTCCGTTGCAGCTCCGTCAGATTCAGCGGCTTCAGAAAATACTCCCGCGCCCCCAGCCGGCGTGCCTCCAGTGCCGTGTCCAGCGTGCCATGCGCCGTGACCACCAGCACCGGCGGTGCTTCCGGCAGTGCGTGGATGTGTTCCAGCACCTGCAGCCCGCTCATGTCCGGCAGGCCGACATCCAGAATGACCAGCGCAAAGGTTTGCGTGCCCAGTTTGTCGATGCCCCCCTGCCCTGACGCCGCCACCACCGGCGTGGCATCCAGCCGCCGCACCACCGTCGCCAGCGCGGCCGCGAGGGCGTATTCGTCTTCGATGATGAGGATGGCGGGAGTCATAAAAAGGTGCTGCGGCTAGACTGGTACACTCCAGTCTTCCTATGTCACGCCTTCGATCCGGCAAAAGTCCGTATGGTTCAATGTCGCCACGGCATGCCATGCTCCACTGCGGCCGTGATCACGGTGCAGACGGCGCACAGTTTGTCGCCTGCCAACGCCCAGCGTTGGATCGCGGACAGCACCGGATTGCGCCGGAGCGGCTGGGAGAAGACCGAGGTGTCGAGCAGCTAGGCCATGGCTCAACTCCTGATCACATTGCCTGCTCATCGGCGCAGGGGGATCGCGCATCCATCACCCCACGTCGCTGCCACGCCGCCACGAACGACTCATCATGATCCGCCTCGTCGGGGTGCGTGCGTTCCCACTCTGCCAGATCCTCCACGCAGCTCCGCCCCGTGCCCGCCGCTGCCAACGGCTCCGGCGTCAGCCGCGCCAGCGCCCGGCCATTCTCCTGCACCACACAAGTTTCCCCCGACGCCGCCAACTGGTGGCAGCGCGCGGGGAAGCGGCGTTGCACTTCATCAATGGCGGGCGTGATCGTGGGCAGAGAATAACGGTTTTGGCTGAAAGGGAAAAAGGTTCCAGACTCAGGCCGCTGACGTCATCGCCAATCTGGAACTCATGCCGCTCAAGCTAAACATCGGAAAGAAGGACCGGATGGGCGAACGGCAGCTCGACCTGCTCCAATGCTAGCGGGCGACTGGCTAGCGGTGGTGAAGAAAGTGTCAGATCCTTTCCTGCGCCCCTTTCATGCGGTGTAAGTAGCCAATGTAGCAGCGCGACTTTTCAAATGGGTCAGGCGGCAGTCTCGTTCGGCACCAGTTCCTCGATCGTGTAGCGCGTTTTCATGTTGTTGCCCACAAATGGGAGCCAGATGCGGTCATACTGCAGCCGCCCCGCGACGATGCCGCCGGAGATGCCTAGCTTGTCTGCGAGTTCTTTCCCGGCAGTGGCGGTCATCTTGCCGCCGCACTTGTCCCGTATCTTGCGAATCTCATCCGTCGGAATCAGAAACTCCCGTGCATACTGATTCGCATCCGTTTCGAGTGCATCTTCACGTCCCTCATACTCCACCAGCCATTCGCGCTTCAGCTTGCCTTGGAGCACATGGCGGGCTTCGTGGAAAAAAGTGAACCAGAAGTGACCGTCGTCTTTGTAGCGTCCCGTTTGCACGATCAGCGCCACATCATCAGTGATCTGTCGTGCCGCGCCGCTGACATGTGTTTTGGGCAGCTCGGGGAGGAGCACATAGGCCACGCCGCAGGCGTTGCACTCTTCTTGAATGGCCGCCACCCACTCCCCGACAGGCAGCGTCGTGACCTTCTTGAGACGAGTCAGCGCTTTGAGAAAAGCTGCCTCTTCATAGGGAGCACATTGCTGCTTCCGGCCTTCCATCTCCGCCTTGCGGAGCCACGCTGCCAGCGCCTCGGGTTCACTTTGCAGCTTGGGGGATTTGCGGAAGGCCGCCAGCGGACCGCCCCACTGCTCACGCCAGCCATTCACGTTCGCACAGCCGAAGAAGCACAGCATCTCCTCCATGACTTGTCGTTTATCTTTGGTGGTTGGGAGCCATCCGAGTTTTTGCATCTTGGACACCGGCAGACTGCCAAGCCATGCCTCGTCCACTTCCAGGCGTTCAGCAGCCCGCTGACGGGCCAAATGTTCGCGGTAGTTGCTTTCCATGCCGTTCCATAGATGCGCAGGAATGCCCAGCACACGCTCCAGTTCCAGGGAGGTGTCAGCAGTCAGGGCGGCTTTGCCCTGGATGATTTCATTGATG
>JBDNIB010000634.1:0-1768 GCA_041688535.1 Prosthecobacter sp. | reverse complement strand
GCGTATTTTCGCAAACTCGACGCGGAAATTTTGGCACTGCACACGGAGCGTTCAGCACGCTATGGCTTCACCAAACGCACGCCAGACGCGAAACGTCAGCTTGATGCCGCCACGGGCGCGGAAAAAGAACAACTAGCCGCTGAGTTCAAGCTGCGGGAGGAGAAAACCGCTGAGTGGAATGTGAAAGTGACGGCGATGGAAAAGGCAGCGGAGGAATTCAAGGACGCCGCGCCGCCACAACCCGGCTGGGCCATGGGTGCGCGTGAGGCGGCGAAGATTCAGGACTGCCGCATTCACATCCGCGGTGAGACGACGAACCTCGGCGACAAGGTGCCGCGTGGTTTTCTGCAAGTCATCGCGCTGCCGGATGTGCCAGCGCCGGATGCGCGGCAGAGCGGGCGCTTGCAGCTCGCGCAATGGCTCACGCATCGCGATCATCCGCTCACGGCGCGGGTTTATGTGAATCGTGTGTGGCAGAAGCTGTTTGGCCGTGCGCTCGTCACCACGCCGGATGATTTTGGCGTGAATGGCGCGCAGCCCTCGCATCCCGAGCTGCTCGACTACCTCGCCGTGCGCTTCATGGAGCAGAACTGGTCGGTGAAGACGCTGATTCGCGAGATGGTGCTCAGTCGTGCTTATCGCATGAGCAGTGCGGCGAGCGTGGCAAATCTGGAGCGCGATCCCGACAACGTCCTGCTCTGGCGCATGGCCCCGCGTCCGGTCGAAGCGGAGGTTTTGCACGATGCCATCCTCAGCCTCAGCGGTCAGCTTGATCCGTATCCGCCCGCGCAGCCGTTTCTGGCGCGTTATCAGCCGCAGCGCGATGCCGAACTGTCCACCTTCAAGCCCTTCATGACTATGACGGACATCGTGGACGACCACCGCAGCGTCTATTTGCCCGTGGTGCGCGGCACGCTGCCAGAAGTCTTCTCGTTGTTCGATTTCGCGCCGTCTGAGCGCCCTGTGGCGCAGCGAGATGAGAGCCTAGTGCCCGCGCAGTCGCTCTATTTGATGAACAACGCCTGGGTCATCGAGCAGGCACGGCACACGGCCAAACGCGTGCTGGCGGGCGGTGACGATGCCGCGTGTGTCGAACGCCTGTTCATGCTCGCCTTCGCCCGCAAGCCAACGCGGGATGAACAGACGCTAGCGTTCGCCTTTGTGGCGAAACCGGTGGAACTCGTCGCCGATCCGAAGGCCAAATCACCGCCCAATGCCGCCCAACTCCGCGAAGCCCGCTGGGCCAGCCTGTGCCAGATCATGATGGCTTCGGCGGAATTTCGCGTGCTGCATTGAACCTGTGGTCGTCTTTTATGAAACAGTCTCCCTCCACCTTTTCACGTCGCGAATTGCTGCGTAGCGCTTCCGCAGGCTTTGGTTATCTCGCGCTTGCGGGCATTGCCGCTGAAAACGCGGCGAGAGCGGCAGCGAGTCCGCTGGCGTTGAAGTCCGGGCACTTTCCCGCCACGGCGAAACGGGTGATTTTTCTCTGCATGCGCGGCGGCCCGTCGCACATGGAGACCTTTGATCCGAAGCCCGAACTGCTCCGGCAGAACGGCAAAACGGCGCGACGCCCGACCTCGAAACTGCTCGGCTCGCGCTGGAAATTTCGGGCGCATGGCCAGAGCGGCATCGAGATCGTCGAACTCATGCCGCACCTCGGCAAACACGCGGACAAGCTCTGCGTCCTGCGCGGCATGCACACCGACAGCGAGAATCATCCGCAGGCGCTGGAGCAGCTTCACACCGGCAGTTTTCAGTTTGTGCG
>JBDNIB010000633.1:0-1425 GCA_041688535.1 Prosthecobacter sp. | reverse complement strand
TGCTGGTGGTGGTGTGAGGCGAAAGAAGCCGTTGCCACCTGTCATGTAGCGAGCATGTTTTGGCATGATTCTCGAAACCATGCCTGCCCTGGGTGCGCTCACCGTTGATCAAAAGCTGCGGCTGGTGTCGGAGCTTTGGCGGGATGTTTCACGCGGCAACACCATTACCGCCGAGACGGCGGCGTTGCTCGACGAACGGCTGCAAGCACACGAGGAGCATCCCGATGCCGTCCGCAGCACGGAGCAGGTGTCGGCAGGCATTCAGGAACTCAAACAGCGCATCGCGGCATCCCGTTCATGACCGCAGTTTGGACGCTCGGTGCCGAAACCGATGCCCAACGTCTCTATGAGCAGCAGGAGACCCGTGAAGAAGGCACGGGAGATCACTTCTATGAAGAGGTGCTGTCTTCGGTTCGCCTACTGGAGGTGTTTCCTGAAGTCGGCCCGGTCGTGCATCGTGGTAAAATCAGGTGTGTGCTGGTCTTCAAGCGTCACTTTGGCTTGTTCTATGTGGTGGAACGTCGCGGGATCATCCTGCATGCGTTGCTCGATTTGAGGCAAAATCCAAAAATCATTAGCCAACGGCTGGGAAACATCTGAACCGCAAGTCACGCCTGCCAGCCGCGTTCTAGTGGCATGAAAATCTCACTTGGGATCGTTGGTCTGGTGCTTTCAGCACTCCTGGTAAACGCCGCCGATGTCGAACCACAGCCCTTCCTCGCGGCGACGCAGCGCTTGATCGATGCCACGAATTATCTCGGCACGCCGTTCAGCGCTGCCGAAATCACCACGCTGAAGGCCTGCGTTCAGGCCAACGATGCCGCGAGTGCTGCCAAAGCGCAGGCAGTGCTGGATGCGCATGCGCTGTTTCATGTGAACATCAGTCCTGAGCAGCGCGTGAAGGTGGCGGCGGGTGCGGCGCAGCCGGTGCTCGATGAAGGCGGCTGGCGGCAGTATCTCGTGCGGGTGGACAATGAGGCGGGCGTGACGGCGAAGCTCGTGGCGAGCAGTCCGCAGGGGAAACCGGCCTATGTGCCGGGTTCGCCGCCGGTGGCACCGAACGCGCAACCGAAAGACCCCGGCGAGCCACCGCTCGCCACGCGCTGGCTTGATGTGCAGATGTTCGATGCGCAGCCCATGAAGCCGACTTTGAGCGGCCTCAGCGTCGAGTACCGCATCATTCAGCTCTACAGTCGCGATGCCGGCAAGCGTGACGCGACTTTCAGCTTCGACACTGGCCAAGGCACGCAGGATCTCGGCTTCCGCAATGATGTGAGCATGCTCTTCGACTGCCAGGCCGCCCACGAAGTGAAGCTGAGTATCCTCGATGAAAACGGCAAGCCCTGCGTGGCCGAGCTGCTGATCAGGGATCACGCGGGTCGTGTGTATCCCTCCCAGGTGAAGCGGGTCGCGCCGGATTTCTTC
>JBDNIB010000632.1:0-2250 GCA_041688535.1 Prosthecobacter sp. | reverse complement strand
TTTGCCGACTTTTGCGCTGGCATCGACACCTGCCTGGAGCGTATGCAGACGGACTACAAGCCCGAGCTCGCCACCCTCCTGACGCTCAATTTCCAATTTTTCCCTTTTCACAAATCTTCATGACGCGAGGTATATCTCGCGTGAGATGCCAACGGAGATGCAGCTCGACTCCATTCTCGAAGATTGTGCACAGGTAAGTGTGATAAAATACAACCTTTGAACCTGCGAGTTTCTTATCCTTGAAGCTATTCAACCTCCCGCTTCGCCAGTGTGTGCGTGAAGGGGCCGCTGGCGGCGAGGTTGTACTGGCGGATGGCGGTGGCCCAAAAAGGGGCGAGTTCGTGGTCGGCGGCGCTCCAGAGGCGGAAGTGCAGGTTGGAGACGGTGTCGGTGTCGTGCATCATGGCCTTCAGCTCCTGGGCGTTGAGTGTCTGCGGCCCTTGGGTGATGAGGCGCTGGGCGATCTCATCGAGGTAGCCGCGTGACACGTCGATGGTGCGGCGGCGGCGCAGGAGGCTGACGTGCAGGCCGTTGACATAGGGATCGAGGCAGACCTGCATGAGGCCGAAGTGGCGCTCCAGTTCAGGCGCGAGCTGGAGGCGGCCTTTGATTTCCTCCAGGTTCTCCGTCATGGTCTTGAGTACGGTGGGCGGGTCGTATTCCTCCGGCGTGAGGAAGATGCCAAAACGCCTACCGCTGCGACTGCCTGAGACGATCACGGCGATCAAAATAGAGACGGTGAGCGAGAATAGGATGGGGCTGATCCAAGGCAGGAAGCCAGGAGAAACGAACCAGCCGAGCGCCGCCCACGCGACGCCCAGCAGCGTGACGCTGGCGAAGGTGAAGATGATTTCTAGCCAGTTGACGCCGCCGTCGATTTTACGCCGTTGCGTGACCCAGCTCACGGTCTTGCCGACCACGGTGTAAATGACGAAGCGCGAGTGGAACACCATGAGCACCGGTGCCATGAGTGTGAAGACCACGGTGTCACAGAGACAACTGACGAAGGTGAGCAGCCGCAGGCGCAGGGACTTAAACATGCGGCCGGTGATCATCTCGTCGAGCAGGATGACGGTCTTCGGCAGGAAGATGAGCATGGCGGTGAGACCGAGCAGGATTTTTTCCGCCAGAATCGACTGCGGTTCGTGATGTGGTGTGGGCGTGGCGGCGAGATAGGTGGCCAGCGTCAGGAAGAGGAACCACAGCAGCGAGCTGACATAGCTGAGGATGCCGTGCAGGAAATTGATGCGGCTCATCGGGTGCCAGCCTTTGGCAAACAGCAGCCAGAGGTGCTGCATGTTGCCCTGGCACCAGCGGCGGTCGCGTTTGAGCATGTCCACGAGCGTGGGCGGGCCTTCTTCATAGCTGCCGCGTGTGGTGGGCAGTAGCCGCACGGCGTAGCCGGCTTTGCGCATGAGGGCGGCCTCGACGAAGTCATGGCTCAAAATATGGCCGCCAAACGGCGTGCTGGCGGGGAGCGGCGGTAGGGCGCAGTGCTCGATGAACGGGGCGAGGCGCAGGATGGCGTTGTGGCCCCAGAAATTGGCCTCGCCACACTGCCAATAGTCGAGCCCGGCCATGAACGGCGGCCCGTAGAGCGCCTGCGCGAACTGCATGACGCGGCCGAGAAGCGTGTCGGCGGCGATCTGCTTCGGGAAGGTCTGTACGATGCCGATGCCGGGATTTTTTTCCATGATGCGCACCATGCTGGTGAGCAGGGCACCAGACATGAGGCTGTCTGCGTCCAGCACGACCATGTAGCGGTAGTTTTTGCCCCAGCGGCGGCAGAAGTCGCTGACGTTGCCGCTCTTGCGATTGATCTGCTTGGGGCGCTTGCGGTAGAAGATGCGGCCAAACGCCTTGAGCTGGCGGCAGAGCTCCAGCCAGGCGGTTTCCTCCTCGATCCACTGACTGGCCTTGTCTGAATCACTGAGGATGAAGAAGTCGAAATTTTTCGACTGCCCGGTGGCTTCCAGTGACAGGTAAATCGAGCGCAAGCCTTCAAACACGCGGGTCACGTCCTCATTGAACACCGGCAGGATGATGGCGGTGCTGGCGCTGATCGGCTGCTCATAATCTTCGGCGGTGAGCGAGCGCCAGGGATCCAGCGGGTCCGGCTGGGAGCGGTTCATCAGCCAGACGCCGAACAGCGCCGTCCAGAAGCCGATGTTAAGTTGGTAATAAAGCGGAATGAACACCGCGAGCAGCGCCCACTCGGGGAGGCGCATGCCGTTTTCCGACAGGAAGATG
>JBDNIB010000631.1:0-5279 GCA_041688535.1 Prosthecobacter sp. | reverse complement strand
GTCGCTTCTGCACGCCAGCGATTTTGGCTTCTTCGGCCACCACTTCCTTCTTCTTGGAATCGGCCTGGGATTCATACTCCAGCTTCTCCTTTTTCATCCGATTGATGTCCTCGGCGATGGTCTCCGGCTTCACATCCTTCGGCAGTTTGTCGAGTTTGATGGCCAGTTCCTGCTGCTTTTTGACTTTAACGTCCAACTCTTCCTGGCTGCGGGTGGTTTCGCTTTCAGCCTGCGCCAGCTTGTTCTTCTGCGCCTTGAGTTTTTCCGACTCCACGTCCAGTTCACCCTGCACCCGGGTGATGTCGGCCACCAACTGGCCCACTTGGCCGACCACCACCTTGTCGGCGGCCTGCTCGGTTTTGATGTTTTTGCTGATACCGGCGATGTTGATGCGCACAAGGGCAAACTCACGCCCGTTTTGGTAGGCAAAGAAGCTGGCGACGAGGATCACGACAGCGCTGAGGATGAATAGAACTTTGGTCATGGAGATGGAAATCTAAGAGTTGCGGAAAATGTCAGGCAGGCAATCAAGGTTTGGCCGGAGGAGCAGCGCCAAACGGATCCGCCGTGCTGGGGGCAGCGCCGGCTGGAGGTGTGGCTGGTGCGGGAGCAGCGCCAAAGGGATCGGCCCCCATGGCTGGGGCGGCAGGTGCAGGAGCAGGTGCGGCAGGTGCACCAAATGGGTCAGCGCCCATGGCCGGAGCAGCAGGAGCAGGAGCCATGCCGCCTGCGGGGGCACCGAATAGATCGGCTCCCATCGCCGGAGCGGCGGCGGGAGCAGGAGCTGCGCCAGCACCGGCAGGTGCGGCTGCGGCCCCCGTTGCGGCCGGGCCTTTGGCCTTCGAGGCGCTTTGTTCGGCCGCAGCCACGACCAAATCACCGGCGCGGATGCGCTCACCTTCGGCAAGACTGCCTTTAACCAGATCAGCCACGGAGGAGTTTTGATCCACGTTGCGGACTTTAAGCTTGGCCAGCACATCCTTACCGCGCTTCACCTCAAGGTCGGCGTTGGCAAACACGCCACCCCCATTGCCTTTGTTAAGCACCACAAAGCCCCAGTCGGTGTAGGCATAGGAGACCTTGGCATTGAAATCATCGTCCACGATGCCACGGCGACCGCGGGATTCACGCTCTTCCGCCGCCTTGGCGGCAGTGGTCAGGCTGACGACTTTTTCCTGGGCGGCGGCAAAATGCGCCATTTGGTTGGCCAACGCCGCTTCCGCATCAGCACGGTCTTTTTTAATCGACTCAATCTGGGCAAGCAGAGCCTCAATGTTCCCGGCGGCGTCAATTTGTGCCTGTAGGTCGTTCACCACCTTGGTGATTTGCTCGAGATTCGTCTTCACGACGGCCAGTTCTGCCTCCTTGGTCTGGGCTTTAGTCGCAGTATCGACCACGGCGGTCTTGGTGGTTTCCAGGTCTGTATTGGCGGTCGCAAGCTGAGTCTCGCGATTTTTCTTCGCTTCCTCGGCCTGCACCTTGTGCGCCGTGATTTCAGCTAAGTTGGCCGTGTAGTAGGCATCGCGTTTGCGCTCTTCGACGAGGGCTTTTTGATTGGCCCAAGCAAAATAGCAGGCGGTGCCGAGGCAGACGGCGGAGAGAGCAGAGAGGAGTTTCCAGACCATACGAAATCGAATTTGAGAATTAAGAGTCTAATTTTTACCGGATACGCCGACTTTCGACAACACCAATTTTTCAGCATTTTTTCGTCTGACGGGAATCTTGCTTGTGTCGGGCGGTCCTCACCGCTAGAGCAGCAGACGTCAGGGGCCGCGGATGCTCAGCTTGCGAACCCCGCCAGGTCCTGACGGAAGCAACGGCAGCCTGCCTGTCCATGTCGCGGTTCCCTGGCACCCCTTTATTTACCTGTCGCAGCTCTCAAGCTGCCGCCGCTCCGGTCAAATCGGTCAAAATCTGGCCGCACAGCAGTTTTTCCTCCGCTGCGGTCACGCCACCCTCCCGCCAGGCCAGCGTGACGGTGATGCGCCCGGCAAAGTCGGAAAAGAAAATTCCCAACCCCGGCGGCGTGGACACACTGGGGATGGTGACGACGTTCTGCACCGCCGCTCCGGCAAAGGTCGTGCATCCCGCCAGGAAGGTGCCGGTGTGGGAATGAAACAGGCTGCAAATCTGGCCGCGATTCGTCCACCGCACCACAGGCATGAACCAAGTCACCGGCAGATGCGTGGACAGGGCCATCAATGCTTCCGAAGCCTGCGCCATCCCTTGCTTCAGCGCCTCCCGATACTGCTCCAGCACATGCTTGATGGCCTGATCTGGCGTACCCAGCGCACCCGCATCCAGAAACAGCGGTAGCGCCCCCATGTGATTGCCAAATAGGTGCTCCCGGCTGCGACCACGCACCTGGCAGGGCAGATGCAGGTGGAGCACCGGGCTGTGCCAGCCACGCCGCTCATGCAGCCGCCGCAGTGCCCTAGCCGCGATGGCTGCATAAAAAGGCATCTGCATGAAATCACCACAGGTCTCACGCAGCCGCATGACCGCCGCGTGGGACTGCTCCAGCGTGAGCTCGATCAGACGAAAAGCAGGCGCCCCCGCCTGCGGCGCACCCTTGCTCCAGGCCGAAAGGCAACCGTCGAGCGTCATGGTGTGCATCCGGCGCAGCAGCGGCCGGGCCTTTTTAAACAGACGGCCCAGCCCTTCGCGAGGCGGCACGACCACCGGCGGCGGCCCGGCATCGCCGCCGCCACCACCGGCCAGTTTCGTCAGCAGCAGGTTCACCCCCGTGCCATCCATCAAAGCATGCCGCCACGTCAGCAGGACCCGATGCGCCCCACCATCGCCCCACGGAAAAACCTCCAGCAGCAGGGGTGAAGTCAGCCCGCCAGCCGGTGTTCGGCCCTGCAACCGCTCTTGCAACACCCCATCATCAGGCGGCAGCGGTTGCGGCGGGTGCCAAATGATCGGCGGTGCCGGAATAGGGCCACTCGTTTCCCAGGCCAGCCGCCAGCCGCGCCATTGCCGCCGCAGTCGTGCCCCCAGCAGCGGCTGTTGCGCGTGCATCTGCTCCCAGGCACTTTGCAACGCAGCGGCATCCGGCCGGCCCGCCAGCCAAAGCTGCGTCACCCCCCAGTGCATCCCCTGCCCACTGCGGACCATGAATGCCTCCAGCCCGGCGAGGAAAAAATCAACCGTAGTGGCGGGCAGCGTCGGCATCAGGCGGCACGGCGGCGCTTTTCACCCAAGAACGTCGCCAGCGCCCCGGCAGAGGCAAAGCGGTCACGCGTCATCTCCGCCGGATTCACCGTCAGTTGAAAGCGTTCCTCGATCAGCAGCAGCAGTTGCATCATCGCCATCGAGTCCAGCCCCAGCGTGAACAGGTCCGTGTCAGGCGTGATCGGCTCCTGCGGCTCGAGGATGTGTTCGGCGGTGAGCAGTTCAATGACGGAATCCGGGGTGATGGGCGCTGCGGGCATTGCTGGAAAGAACCTGCTTCACCCCGCGCGTCAAGAACACCCTGCGGCCATCTTTTCCTGCCACGCGGAAGTTGCACAACGCCCCACCACCCCCACTATGCCCGCCCTATGAACAAGCTGGACGAAATCATCGCCCACAAGCACACCGAACTGCAACGCCTGCTGCCGCGCGCCGAAAAACTCCGCGCCGCCGCCGCCCTGCGCGATGACGTGCGCTCCTTTTATGACGCCCTGCGCGCCGACCCCACCCGCCTCAGCATCATCGCCGAGGTCAAACGCGCCTCCCCCTCCGTCGGCACCATCACCACAGACTTTGACCCGCTCACCATCGCCCGTGGTTATGAAAAAGCCGGTGCCAGCGCCATCTCCGTCCTCACCGACGAAAAATACTTCCAGGGCCGCCTCGACTACCTCACCCTCATCCGCGAGCAGCTCGACATCCCCTGCCTGCGCAAAGACTTCATCATCCACGAGGTGCAAATCTTTGAGGCCGTCGTCGCCGGCGCAGACGCCATCCTGCTCATCGTCGCCGCCCTTGATCAGGCCACGCTGGTGCACCTCCTCGAAGTCGCCCACACCTTCCAGCTCGACGCCCTCGTCGAAGTCCACGACCTACCCGAGCTCGAACGCGCCCTCGCCACCGACGCCCGCATCATCGGCGTCAACAACCGCAATTTAAAGAGCTTCACCGTCGATCTCGGCACCACCGAAACCCTCGCCGAAGAAGTCCCCGACGACATCATCCTCGTCTCCGAAAGCGGCATCAAATCACCTGCCGACGCCGAACGCCTTGCCGCCGCCGGCGCCGACGCCCTGCTCGTGGGCGAAACCTTGATGCGCAGCACGGACATCCTCGCCGACCTGCCCGCCCTGCGTGCCTCCACGCTCGACCAGCCCGGTTGAGGTGACGAAATCGAGGAAGAAAAACTGCTTGCCTCAGCGACCCCGCATTCACCTGCCCAATCCACACAGTGGACCACCGAGGTAGGGCACTTCGACCTCGAAGCGTCTTCCGGCCAAGGCGCGCGGACCGCCGAGTCCGCAGCACTTCGCAAATAGCCAACGCGCCGCATTGCCCACCCGTGGCTCCAAGCCGAGGACCACCATGCTTACGGCATCCAGTAGGGTCATTTCCCGTCATGTGCGGACGACCTGCTGCGGACTCGGCGGTCCGCGCCCCCAGGGCTCAGCCCGTGGAGCGGCGACGACTCGTCGCCCTTCAAAGCCGACGACTCGTCGGCACTCCCCATGACCTTGCTCACCGCCGCAGCGCGTTGAGCAGCTCGTTCACCTTCTGCCGCAACTCCTCGGTGTCGGCGTCCGCATAGCTGTTGTTCAGCGTGTCCACTGCGTTGGTGTTGGCGCTCGTGCCGGAGATCGCGTTGCTCAGATCCGCGTTCGTCACTTCTCCAGGCTGGCCTGGTTCACCAGCGCTGCCGGTCCCGCCGTCATTCCCGCGTGGGATGCCGAACTGGAAACGCACGTTGCTGCCATCAAAGCTCACGTCCACCGTCGCGTTGTCGCCGGGGTTCAGTGTCGTCACCCCATCCACCACCGCTTGGGCAAAGGGCGGTCCCGGCTGGCCGTCATTGCCCGGCTGGCCGTCTCCGCCCGGTTGGCCGTCAAAACCGCGTGGGATGTCGAAGATGAAGCGCACGTTGTTGCCATCAAAGCTGACCTGCGCCGCCGCCGCCATGCCGGGGTCCAGCGTGTTCGTCGCATCCACGATGTAGCTCGTCACCGGCGTCGCACTCGCACCATCATTCCCGCGTGGGATGCCAAAGCTGAAGTGCAGCACGCTGCCGATCACGCTGAGGCTCACGTTGGCGGCATCGCCAGGGT
>JBDNIB010000630.1:0-4530 GCA_041688535.1 Prosthecobacter sp. | reverse complement strand
GACCTCGCCCTTGCCGTCATGGCCGATTTCAGCAGCGTCAAGGAAGGTGATGAGCATCTGCGGCTGGCCTTTGAGCAGCCAGATCTGGAAAATCTGCGCGGTGACTTCCTCATTGGACTTCGATCCGATCTGCTCCAGGAGCCACTCAGCCTGCTTGGCGCGGGATTTTTCCAGGATGAAGCTGGGCCGGAGGCGCTTGGCGGGTGCGAGCGAATCAATGACGGCCTTGTAGGCGGCACGCTGGTCGGTTTGCAGGTAGGTCATAATCTGCGCACGCAGTTCGGGACCGATGGCTTGGAGGAGTTGGTTGGGGCGCATCTGGGGATTGGAAAATGGGGCGCTCTGCTACCATCGCGGCACGAGAGCCGCAACCGTTTTGGCATTGACGTGCGTGATGCCTCCAGACTAAAAGCGCCCATGCCCTACGAAGACGGAACCTGGCATTGCAATCAATGCGCGAAACAAGTGCTGGTACGCCGCCGCACACCTGACCACGCCTTTCACCTGATACTTGGTATCATTACGGGCGGCATCTGGCTGATTGCGTGGCTGTTCATCGCCATACGGGGTGGTGCGCGTGAATGGCGCTGCTGGAGCTGCGGCGACATCGTTAACCGCCAATAAAACGGCCTCAAAGCATGCGGATGGTCAGCGGGAAGCGATAAACGCGGCCTTCGGAGGCACTGACAATGCCGATGATGGTGAGCACAAGCGAGGCGATGCCCACGATAAAAAGCGTCACGAAGCCGATCAAAATGGCGCAGAGCGGGATGGAGATCAGGGCGTAAATGAGATAGCTGATCTGGAAGTTCAGCAGTTCGCGGCCCTGCGCATCCAGATAAGGGCTTTGATCCTTCTTGATGAGCCAGACGATCAGCGGCCCAAGAATGGGAAAGCCGACGAGGCAGAGAACGTGCATGACGATGACGAGAGTTTTGTCGTCCTGCGTGGCGGTGGGGGGAAGGGTGGGTGAGTCCATGACGGCGTGGAGAATAACGGATCACACTGCGGATGGAAATACAAACGCGGAACCAGTTTCCTGGCTCCGCGTTGAGGGAAATGGGTTGGAAAACTTGTTTTACACCTCCGGCAGCTTGAACTCCTCCACGTAGTTCTCCGTGGCGAGCTTGTTGGCCTCTTCGGCAAACTCGCCGGTGAACTTCTCGGTAACGGGATCGAAGTCGAGCCAAGGCCCGGCGCTGATTTTGTCCACGTTGAGGTCGATCTTGTTGTCCACGAGGTTCTGTACGAAGTGCTCGAGGGTTTCCAGGCCGGCCTTGTCGTTCTTGAGGCGCTCCTTGACTTCATCAACTTTCACCGCCTTACCAAGACGGTAGGAAATGTTCGCCAGATGCGCGAGGCAGGCGGCATGATAGCCGTGGGAGACGTGGAGGTTCGAATTGACGAGCTTCCCGGCACGCACGGAATTGATGAAGTTGAGCATGTGATCCGCGCCGTCATTGAAGTTGTCGAACTTCATGATGGCCTTGCCTTCGTTGTCGTAGGCCTTGCTCTCGATGACGTAGCCGCCTTCGCAGTGGATGACGTTACCCACGCGTGCGGCGGCGGTCTTGCCGTTCACCCGGTAAACAGGCTCCTGCTTCCAGTCCATGTCCTTCAACGGGAGGCCACGGTTGTCGAAGATGAACGGCGCGGGCTGATAATCGTAGAAGGCGAGCTGGTTGTTGGCGGTCTCGCCGTCGTCATCGTAACCCCAGCGGCCGCCGAGGCTCATCACTCGCTTGGGCAGCAACTCCGGGTTACCCAGTGCCCAGCGGCCCACGTCGGTCTGGTGCGGTCCCTGATTGCCGATGTCGCCGTTGCCGAAGGCCCACTGCCAGTGCCAGTCATAATGAAACTGCTCGCGGTTCAACGGCAGTTCGCCACGCGGACCGCTCCAGAGCTTGAAATCGACATCGACGTCCTGTGGCTTGCCACCGGTGTCACGGAACATGCCTTTGATGTGGTCATCCTTGGCCACGATCGATTCGGCGACTTTGCCGATGGATTTGCGCGACTTGTAATTGATACCGCGCGAGAGCGTAACCTTGCCGATGTGGCCTTCCTTCACCCAGTCCATGGCCTGCTGCCAGCCGGGGCTGGAGCGGCGCTGCATGCCATGCTGCACGACGAGTCCCTTCTTCGCGACCTTCTCAGCGCCGTTCAGGAGCTGGCGGCCTTCCCAGATGTTGTGACAGACAGGTTTTTCGACGTACACATGCTTGCCGGCGGCCATCGCGGTCATGGCGATGAGCGTGTGCGTGTGGTTCGGCGTGGCGATGGTGACGGCGTCGATTTCGGGGTCGAGCACGAGCTTCCGGTAGTCGGTGTAAGCGGTGACGGTATTGTTTTTCTTCGCCTGACTCGCGATGCCCTTGGCGAGCACGTTGGCGTCCACGTCACAGAGGGCGACGATGCGCACACCGGGAATTTCCTCCAGGCTCTTGATGTGGCCGTTGCCGCGACCGTTGAAGCCGATGACCGCGACACGCACGTCACCATTGGCACCCAGCGGGGCGGAGAAGGAGCGGAGTGCGGTGAGTCCGGCAGCGCCGGCGACAGTGCCGCGAATGAAAGTGCGGCGGGAGGTTTGGGTGGGGTTCGTTTGCATGGGATGGAGATGATGGAAAGCGCCGTAACCCTGCTCCATCGAGCACAGTCACAGGATTTCATGAGCCTACTCAAAACGCCGGACAAAAGGCAACCTTTCCTTTCGACCGGCGTCTGTGAAGATTTGCAGCGTTCTGCTTTAACGACGGCGGCGGCGGAACATGAGGCCGAGGAAGCCGAGCATGAGAAGGAGCGCACGGGAAGGCTCGGGGACCACGACAAGGATACCGTAGTTGTTGAAGAGAGAGGAGTCCCAGGCAAGGCCACCGCTGAGGGTTTCCAGTTGGAGATTATTTCCCTCCGTGAACGTGCCCATGGTGGAGAGACTGGTGCCATCCTTAGTGGTCGCCGTGCTCCAGTCCAGGAGATTGAAGACGCTGCCATAGGTTGCCCCGGTGAGGTTGTTCAAGGATACCACAATTTTGGCCGTGCTTGAGCCCAGGACGATGGTCCCTGCTGTGGAGATGAAGTCATGGTTGCCTGCGTGCCCTGAATTCCAGCTAGTGTCAGAGATCCCGCCGCTGAGTGTGGCCACATAACCAGCCGCAGTCAGGGTGGAATTGTCATGGAACCACGCCGCAAAAGAACCATCAATCGTATCCGCCGATGTGACCCCAAGCTGAATCTGTGCAGTGCCGTTGGCTGTGATGGAGGTGGTCGCTGCCGTGAACGTCAGCGTCTTGTTGCTGGTGTCGCTGTTGCCCTCGCCGGGAGCCAAAACAGCCCCCGAGTTAAGGATGACGCTGCCGGCGATGATGCCGGAGCCAGAGAGTTTGCCGCCGGAATCCACGGTCACACTGCCGGTGCCAGTGCCGGAACCCGTGGTGTTGTTCACCTCCAAGGTGCCAGCGGAAACGGTGGTGCCGCCGCTGTAGGTGTTGGTGCCGGTTAGAATCAAGGTGCCAGCGCCCGCCTTGGTAAGCACGCCCGTGGTCGTGGTGCTGGCACCACTGATGGTCAAGGCTGTTGCCGCCGTCGTGACTTCGACCGTGCTTGTTGTGGTTGCCGTGAGGACAAAGTTGCGGTCTGTGCTGCCGGTAGCGCCGGTGTATTGAAGGGTACCGCCGCCGAGGGTCAGGTTGGCGGCGGTGATGGCGGAGGCTCCGAGGGAGCTGGGAGCGCCTCCGTTGCCGATGGTGCTGATGCTCAATACGCCTGCGTTGATTGTGGTGGCACCGGTGTAGATGTTGGCGTTGCCGACGGTCATCGTTCTTGCGCCAGCTTTGATTACTGAGCGGGCGGTCCCGGCAGGGAGGCCACTTTGGTTGCTGATGACGACTCCGGTAGCATTCAGGTCTATAGTCGTGCCGGTGCTGTCTGCGACGGTAAAGGTTCGGTTGGCACCACCCAAGGCGAGGTCACCGGTAATCGAGGCTGCGGTGGTCCAGTCGCCCGTGGCATCCACGGTGACATTGCCGCCCAAGGTCAGGACGCCTGCGCCAGTGGTCACTTGGTTCACACTAGTCGCTATGCCACCAGCTCCACCAAACGTCAGCGCGGCGATCGTGTTGTTGTTGCCATCGAGATCAAAACGGGCCGATGCACCCGTGGTGTTGTTCACCGTCACGGTGCCCGTTGCCGTGGTGGCTGTGGCATTGGCGGTGCGCAAAATGCCTTTGTTGATCGTCGTGCCGCCCGTGTAGGCGTTGGTGCCGCCGAGCAGCAAGGTTCCGGCCGTCGTCTTGGTCAATGTGGCACCGGGATTGGCACCGCCGCCGTTGAGCTGGGCGAGGTTTTGCAGGGTGCCGGATTGGGCGTTGAAGGTGATGGTGCCGACGTCGGCCGTTGCCACGGTTCCCACACCGCCTATGCTGCCTGCTGTCACGTCGAGCGTGCCGCCGTTCAGGGTGATGGTGTTGGTCTCGGTCCCCAAGGTAGCATTGGTGTAAAGAATGTTGCCGCCCACGGTGAGGGTGCCGG
>JBDNIB010000629.1:0-9486 GCA_041688535.1 Prosthecobacter sp. | reverse complement strand
GCGCAGATCGAGAACTCGCGAAAGCGCCATGGCGCGGGCGTGGCCGACGCGGCGCTTTACCGCGACTACCGCGTGATGCTTGAGAAGGAGAAGTCGCTGGATGCAGTCGTCATTGCCACGCCGGACCACTGGCATGCGCCGATCTGCCGCGCCGTGATGCAGGCTGGCAAGCACATCTACTGCGAGAAGCCGCTCACGCACACGATCGCGGAGGCGCGCGAACTGCGCGAGATGTCGCGCACGACAAAGGTGATCACACAGACGGGTAATCAGGGCAGTGCCTCGCCAAATCTGCGCCGCAGCATGGAGCTGATCGCCGCAGGATTCTTCGGCGCGATCAGCGACGTCCACGTGTGGCATCCTACCCATAGCTGGCCGAGCGGCGAGGTGCGCCCGGCGGGAAGCGATCCCGTTCCCAGCACGCTCGACTGGGACTTCTGGCTCGGCACCGCACCCGAGCGCGCCTACAAGACCGGCATCTACCATCCAGCCAAGTGGCGCGGCTGGTATGACTTTGGCAATGGGTCGCTCGGTGATTTCTGCTGCCACGGCTTCAACCTGCCCGTGCGCGCCTTGAACCTCGATTATCCCACGCGCATCGAAATCAGCGGCACCGGAATGGACAAGGAGAGCTTCGCCGCCGCCTGCACCGTGCATTTCCACTTCCCTGCACGTGGCGACCGCCGCCCCGTGCGGTTGCATTTCTACACGGGCGGTGATTTGCCGCCGGAGGATGTCACCGCTCCGCTGATCGGCACCTTCGGCAGCCTGCCACGCACCGGCTGTCTGCTCATCGGCGAGCAAGGGCAGCTCCAGAGCGGCCTGTGGAACTCCGACTGCTACGTGAAGCTCAACAGCGACGCGAAATTCACCGGCGCGGACAATCATCCCGCCGCAAAGCAGATCCCCAACACGCTGCCTCGCGTGAAAGGCCACATCGACGAATGGATCGATGCCATCCAGGGCGGTCCGAAGGTCTTCGCCGATTTCGATCTCGGCGGACACCTCACCGAGATCGGCCTCTCTGGCATCGTGGCTCTGCGTTTGCAAAAAAGCATCGACTGGGACGGTCCGAACATGAAGGTCCCCGGCATGCCTGAGGCGGACAAGTTCATCCGCAAAGCCGAGCGTGCGAAATACGGGCGCGCGTGACGTGGAGTTACTCCCAAATCAACGTCGCCGCATGAGCTGACATCGGCGGCTTTGAGCGAGGTGCGGATCACTCTAGATGATCTCTGCAATCGGCTGGCCGAGATCGACGAGATACTGCGGCCGGCCGGTCGTATCGGTGATCGTGGTGCCGCGTGCGTCGATGCCGAGGTGCTGGTAGAGCGTGGCGATGACGTCCTGATAATGCACAGGGCGCGAGGTGGCCACGGCAGCGTGTTTGTCCGTCGCGCCAATGACCTGGCCGGTCTTCAAGTGACCGCCAGCCATGATGCCCATGGCCACTTTGGGCCAGTGATCGCGGCCCGCTTTGTCATTAATCTTCGGCGTGCGGCCAAACTCGCCCCAGACGACGATCATGACGTCCTGCAACATACCGCGTTCATCGAGATCGCTGACCAGCGTGTGCAGCGCGTGGTCGATCAATGGGCCTAGATACCGCATGGCAGAGAAATTTCGCGAGTGCGTGTCGAAGTCGCTGATGGAGATGCTCACGCAGCGCACACCGACCTCGATCAAGCGCCGCGCGAGCAGGAATTTTTGCGCGCATTTCGGGCTTTCCATGGAACCAAAAGCATCGGTAGGGCGAATGATGCGCGGCGTGTAACGTTCCAGCACTTTAGGGTCTTCTTTGCTTAGATCCATCGCACGGGCGAATCGGCCCGAGGTCAAAATGCCGAGCGAAAGCTGCGTGAACTCATCCAACGCATGCATGGACCCACTGGAGTCGATGTCGCGGCGAATGGTGTCGAGATCACGCAGCAACGACATACGATCTTCGAGCCGAGCGACAGTCAGACCTTTCGTTAGCGCGAGACTTTGATTATGACCGGAGCCACGACGCGCCAACTCAGACTTCATGCCTTCCTCCAATTGCCGCTCAAACAGATGTGAGATGTCTGGCCGAAACGGTGAGCATGCCGTGCCGAGGAAACCGGGTCGGGCGCTGTTGCGCACGAGCGGACGACCCTGCATGAGATCGACGAAAGTTGGCGCGGAATCCTTGGAAGTGCTTAGCAGCTTGCTCACCACACAACCCATCGCCGGACGTCCGCCGATGAAAGCGAGATCCTTTTCCTCATAGCCCGACTGGCACTGAAATGCGTTGTGCGCGCCCGCCGCGCCGACGAGCGAGCGCAGGAAGACATACTTGTCCGCATTCGCTGCCAGTCGTGGCAGCAGCTCGGTCAGATGCAGCCCCGGAATCTTTGTCGGCAGTGATTTGAACTCGCCGCGAATTTCGCTCGGTGCGTCCGGCTTCGGATCGATGAGATCCATTTGTGGCGGACCGCCATCGAGATGGATGTTGATCACCGCCTTCGTCGAAGACCGCACATCCGCCGACGCTTCCGCCCGCAGCAGATCCGCCAACGTCAGCGAGCCAACACCCAATGCCCCCGCCTTCAGAAAACTGCGGCGGTGGTGGCTGGAGGTGCTGCTCGGGAAGGTGAACATGCGCGGGGAACCTACGGGCCGAGGGCGAAGACACTTTCGTGGGATAACCGGGCGCTCCGTTCTTCGTATCAGTCGTCACGATGAACAACTCACCCAAGCCCGCCGCGATCCTCAAGGACAAGATGATGAAAGGCCAGACCGTCTTCGGCATGCTCGTCCAGCACGCCGTCGTGTCGGCCATTGTCGATTTCATTCCAGACGGCAGCATCGACTTCGTCATCGTCACCGCCGAGCACAACGCGCTCGACATCGGCGACTTCATGCCGCTGCGCTATGCGCTGGCCGCCAAGGGCATCGCCTGCCTCGCACGCACGCACAGCCGCGACGCGGATGATGTGGCGAAGGTCTGCGATTCATTCGATGGCGTGGTCATTCCGTATGCGGAGGACGTGGAACTCATCAAACGTCTCGCCGCAGCCGCGGTGTATCGGCCTCTCAAAGGCGTGGCGCTCGAACGTGTGATCAAGGAAGGCAAATGGCCGAGCGACAAGACGCGTGATTACATCGGACAAAAATGCGCCGACACGCTGTTCGTGCCGATGATCGAGTCCGTGCTCGCCGTGCAGAATCTCGACGCGATCTGCGCCATTCCCGGCGTCAGCGCCCTGTTCATCGGCCCAAACGACATGACGACGAACATGGGCATCCCGAACGAATACGATCACCCTGATTTCATCGCCACGGTGCAGAAGGTCATTGATGCCGCCGACAAGCGCCACATCCCCGCCGGCTCGTGGTTCGGCAAAACCGAGCAGCAACTGCGCGCGATCAAGCAAGGCGCGCGCTTCATCTGCCATTCAAACGACAGCAGCTTGTTGAAGGACGTGATGACCGAGGTCTTTGGCAAGTTGCGGCAGGGATAAAGTGGTCCGCACAGTCCCCCTGTGCGGAATCTGGAGACGCGCAGAGGACTGTGCGGACCACAATGACTCAATCACCCAACGGATGCGTGCGCACCTCCAGCGGCATCTTGAGCCGTGATTGCGCCAGCGCGCTCGCGAACGCCGCCTGCACCATCTCATTGCCAATCGCCGCGCTCGCGCCGCAGCTGTGCGGCTCGCGATTGTCGCGAATAGCGGCGAGCAGGTCATCAATGGTGATTTGATTGCCTACATGTGCCTGGTCACCCTTCGCGGGATCGAGCAGATGCGCGCTCGGATCGTCGGCCCACGGCAGCCATTCATCAGTCGTGCCGTTGCGCTTCAACACGAGAATCTTGGGCTGGATGTTCGCCAGGATGCGCACCATGCCCTTGCTGCCGACGAGCGTCATGCCATACGGCCCGGTTTGCTCGCGCAGCTCGGCGCGACTGATGAACGTGCCGATGACGGAGTTCGCAAAACCAACCGTGGCATGCACCCGCTCGCCCGCCATGCCGCCGAGGTTCTCCTTCATGGCACCGCGCTTGTCTGCCAGCGTGATCGGGCGGCCCTCCTTCGTCTCGATGCGTGAGAAACACCACTGCGGATCGCCCGCGAAGAACTGCATGAGACCGTAGAGATGACAGGCGAGCACCACCATGTCCTCCGCGCCCGCCCGCGTGTCCTGCTTGCCTACGCCGCGCATCTCGCACAGATCGCCAATGAGTGATTTGTCATCGAGCTTTTGTTTGAGCAGCAGAATGCTCGGCGTGGAGCGCATTTGATAACCGACGCCGATCTTGAGTCCTTTCTGTTTCGCCAGCGCGAGCAGCACGTCGCTATCGGCGGCGCAACGCACGAAGGGTTTCTCGCTATAAACATGCGCCCCGGTCTCCAGCGCGGTTTTCGTCATTTCAAAATGCTGGTCATTCCAGCGCGGCCCAATGGAAACGATGTCCGGCTTCTCCTTGGCCAGCATTTCGCGGTAACCCGCATAGCCACGCGCCGCGCCGGAGCGCTGCATCGCATTGGCACGCCCCTTCTCATCAGGATCGGCCACCGCGAGCACTTCGACATCCCCGCGATGCGCGAAGACGATGTCCATGTCATGCCCGTAGTCGCCGCGTCCGGTGTGGCCGATGATGCAGGCGCGTAGTTTCGGCGGAGCCGCCGTAGCGCGGACAGAGGTGGCGGCAAGAGCGAGCGTGGTGAAGTGGCGGCGGTTCATGGATTGGAGCATTACGCGAATGCGGGCCGCTCTTTTCTGCCGGGTCATGCGCGGCAAGTCTCCATGCTGGGCCTGCGTAGTGGTTGCAGCCCATGAAACACCTTCTCCTCGCGCTCTTCCTCCTGCCGCACGTCACATTCGCCGCAGACACCACCCGACAAGTCGGCGCGGCCTCGGTGGACATCACGCCGGATTATCCGGTGCGCTTGAGCGGCTATGGCGGTCGCCGCGAGCCGAACACGGGTGTCTCGCAGCATATTTTCGCCAAGGCGCTGGCGATTGGCAGTGATGCGGAGGGTCCGGCGGTGCTGGTGACAGTGGACAATGTCGGCGTGCCGGCCTTGATGCGAGATGAAGTGCTGCGCAGGCTCGCGACGAAGAGCAAAGTAACCGAGGAGCGTTTCGCCATCTGCTCCAGCCACACGCATTGCGCGCCGATGCTCATCGGCATGCTGCCGAATCTTTTTAGCATGGACATTCCGGCGGAGCACCTGCCTGCCATTGAGCGCTACACGCGCGAACTGACCGACCACATCGAAAAGGCCGCGCTGGCAGCGTTGGCGGACCGCCAACCGGCCACGCTGGCCTGGGGGGTTGGCAAAGTCGGCTTCGCGGCGAATCGTCGGGCGTTTCCCCTGAAGCCGATTGATCATGATCTGCCCGTGCTGCGTGCCACCGGAGCGGATGGCAAGGTGCGGGCGATTTTCACCAGCTATGCGTGTCACTGCACCACGATTGGCATTGCTGAAATTCACGGTGACTGGGCAGGCGTGGCGCAGGAGGCGCTGCAACGTGAGTTTCCAGGTGCGATTGCGCTCACCGCGCTCGGTTGCGGGGCAGATCAGAATCCGAACCCTCGCCGAACGATGGAGTTGGTGAAGCAAGACGGCGAAGATCTCGGCGCGGAGGCGAAACGACTCGCGGCGGGTGAATTGACGCCGGTGATCGGCCCGCTGACCTGCCAGACGAAGCAGATCGAGCTGGCGTATGACAAACTGCCGACACGCGAGGAATGGCAGGCGCTCGCGGCGGGGAAGGCGGCAAACATTGCCTATCATGCCAAGAAGAATCTCGCGCGGCTGGATCGCGGCGAGAAAATCCCGACGCATCTGCCTTACCTCGTGCAGCGCTGGAGTTTCGGCGATGACATGGCGATGGTGTTTCTGCCAGGCGAGATCACCGTGGACTATTCGTTGCGCATCAAACGTGAGTTTGATCGCTCGCGGCTGTGGGTGAACGGCTACTCAAACGATGTGCCATGCTACGTGCCATCGCGCCGAGTTTTGGATGAAGGCGGCTACGAGGGCGCAGGCGCGATGGTCTATTATGATCGCCCGACCAAGTTCGCGCCGGATGTCGAGGAGCGCATCATGGGCGCGGTGCATGAGGTGATGCCAAAGGCGTTTCTCACCCAACCGGAGCAGATCAAGCCTGCTGCGGACTCTGCGGCTGTCGCGTATCCCGATCATGCACCATTGCTGGTCGTGCGCGATGCTAAAGGCGGCGAGCGGGCGGTCCAAACAGCGGAAGATTGGGCGGTACGTGTCGCACACATCAAAGCGAACATGCAGCAGGTCATGGGAACGCTGCATGACACCTCGCGCTGGGCTCCGCTGAATGTGGAAATCGTCTCCGAAGAGAAGACCGAGAAGTATCTGCGCCGCAAAGTGCGCTACACGTCCGAATTCGGCGCCCGCGTTCCCGCATGGCTACTGATTCCAAATGTACTGCCCGCCAGTGGCACTGCGCCCGCGATGCTGTGCCTGCATCAGACGACGAAGATCGGCAAAGACGAGCCAGCGGGTCTCGGCGGTAAGCCGTCGCTGCATTACGCGCATGAACTCGCCGAACGCGGCTACATCTGCCTCGTGCCGGATTATCCGTCGTTCGGCAAGTATCCGTATGATTTCAAAACACAGGGCGCGCATCGCGCCAGCGGCTCGATGAAGGCGATCTGGAACAATCTCCGTGCCGTGGATCTGCTGCAATCGCTGCCGCAAGTGAACAAGGACCGCATCGGCGTCATCGGCCATTCGCTCGGCGGCCACAATGCATTGTTCACCGCCGTGTTTGATGAACGCCTCAAAGCCGTCGTCACCAGTTGCGGCTTCACGCCGTTTCACGACTACTACGGCGGCAAGGTCGCTGGCTGGACCAGCGACCGCTACATGCCGCGCATCCGTGATGTGTATGAGAACAACGCGGACAAAATCCCCTTCGACTTTTACGAGGTCATCGCCGCCATCGCGCCACGCGGCGTGTTCTCCAATTCACCGCTGCATGACAGCAACTTCGACATCGGCGGCGTGCGCAAGGCATTTGCCAAGGCGGGCGAGGTGTATGCGCTGCTCAAAGCGGAACAGAACCTCACGCTCGTCACGCCGGATGCGCCACACGATTTCCCGGAAGCCGAACGCCAGGCTGCGTATGCGTGGCTGGATCGGTTGTTGAAATGATGTGTCACAACGCTTGCCCTCGTTGGCTCCAGAGCGACGTGTCTGTTCAACAATATTCACCAACCTCAACCACCATGAACGTCAAGCGTCTCATCATCAGCATCGTCGTTGTCTTCATCGCCATCACAGTCACGGACATCCTCATCCACGGCGTCTGGCTGTCGTCGCTCTACGGTGCCACCAACGAGCTGTGGCGGCCGGAGGCGGAGATGAGCAGCGCCAAATACATGGGCTGGCTGCATGCCGCTCATGCGCTGGCGGCCATCACCTTCACCACGCTGTGGGCCGTCGGATTCGCGCAAAACGCCAAGCTCTCCTGCGGCATCAAGTTTGGCCTGTTCATGGCCTTGTTCAGCCAGGCGCACACGCTCATCAGCTATGCGGTACAGCCGCTGCCGCTGGAGCTCGTCTGGAAGTGGCTGGCCAGCGGCGCGGTCCAGGGCATCCTCATCGGCATGGTCGTGTTCCTGGTGTACAAACCGAAAGCTGCCGCCGTGTAGCCATCTTCCTGCGAAAACCCGGCCCTCTCGCCCGTATGTTTTCGCCTGATGGAAAGAACACACCGAAATGTTGCCAGCGCGTTTGCCGCCTGGACTGCCATGCTGCTCGCGCTGCCGGGTTTCGCGGCGGATGCGCCGCGCCCGCTGAGCTTTGTCAATGACATCATGCCCATTCTGACGAAGTCGGGCTGCAATTCGGGTGCCTGCCATGCGAAGGGCGGCACGGGGCAGCGCGGCTTCCGGCTGTCGCTGCTCGGCTTTGAGCCGGAGGAGGACTACGAGCACATCGTGAAGGAGGGGAAGGGCCGCCGCGTATTTCCCTCCGCGCCGGAGCAAAGCCTGCTGGTGCTGAAGTCCGCCAACATCACGCCGCATGGCGGCGGCAAGCAGCTTGAGGTGGGATCGCCCAACTACGCGACGATGGTGCGCTGGATCAGCGAAGGCATGGCCTTCGCGCCGCCGAACGACCCCAAGCTCGCGGCCATCGAGGTCGAGCCGAAACGGCTGACGATGAAAATCAACACCGCGCAGCAGCTCAAGGTGACCGCGCGTTTTGCCGATGGCAGCACCCGCGATGTCACGCGCATGGCGCTCTATGAGCCAAATGACAAGAGCATGGCCGAGACCGATGAAGACGGGCTAGTCAAGACGCTCGACATCCCCGGCAACGTGGCGGTGATGGTGCGCTACGCGGGCCTCGTCTCGGTCTTCAGCGTCTCGATTCCGCTCGGCGCGCCAGTGGAGCATCTGCCGGCGGCGAAAAACTTTATTGATCAGCAGGTCTTCGCGAACTTAAAGCTCATCGGAGTGCCGCCATCGCCGATCTGTGATGACGCGACTTTCCTGCGCCGCATCTCGCTCGACATCGCGGGTCGTCTGCCGACGCTCGATGAGACCAAGACGTTCTTCGCCGATAAGCAGACTGACAAGCGCGACCGCGTGATCGAAGCGCTGCTGCAAAGCCCCGATTACGCCGATTTTTTCGCCAATAAATGGACTGCGCTACTCAAAAACAAGCGCGATGACGCCGCCGACATCACCGCGAACTTCGCCTTCCACGCATGGATGCGCGATAGCCTGCTGGCGAACACGCCTTACGATCAAATCGTCCGCCAGATTCTCGCCTCCACCGGCACCATCGTGTCGAATCCACCGGTGGCATGGTACAAACGCGTGAAGGATCCGACCACGCAGCTCGAGGACGTGGCGCAGCTCTTCCTCGGCGTGCTCATGCAGTGCGCCCAGTGCCATCATCATCCCTTCGAGCGCTGGAGCCAGCACGACTACTACAGCCTGTCCGCGTTCTTCACGCAAATCGGTCGCAAGCCGACCGCCATCGCCGGTGAAGACCTCATTTTTCACAAACGCGGTATCGCCCAGACGGAGAACAAAAAGACCAAGCTACAGGTGCGGCCCGCCGCGCTCGGCCAGCCCGCGCTCGACATCGCGCCGGATGAAGATCCGCGCCTCCAGCTCGCCGATTGGATGAGCAGCAAATCGAACCCGTTCTTCGCGAAGGCGCTGGTGAACCGCTACTGGAAGCACTTCTTCAAACGCGGCCTCATCGAGCCCGAGGACGACATCCGCGACACCAATCCCGCCACCAATCCCGAGTTGCTCGACGCCCTGGCGCAGCACTTCATCACCAGCGGCTTCGATTTGAAATCCGTCGTGCGTGTCATCGCGCAAAGCCACACCTACCAGCTCAGCGCCATGCCCAACGAGCACAATGCCGTGGACCGCCAGAACTTCTCCCACTACTCCCCGCGCCGCATGCAGGCCGAGGTGCTGCTCGATGCGATTGATCAAGTCACCGGTGC
>JBDNIB010000628.1:0-10981 GCA_041688535.1 Prosthecobacter sp. | reverse complement strand
TTTGCAGCCGCATATGACGGCTCCGTTCACCTCTCAACAGACTCTGGAACGACCTGGACCAAGTGTCCGGCGGGTGTGCATAGTTGGATCAGCCTAGCTTGTTCGGCAGACGGCACACGGGTCATCGCCGTGGCCTTGGAGGCGAAAGGGCGCATTCACCTTTCCAAGGATTCTGGCGCGACATGGATTGAACTGGATGCTGGCGGCAACTGGTGGACTGGAGTGGCTTCTTCCGCCGATGGTCGCAGGCTGGTCGCCGTGAGCAACGGCTGGGCCACAGGTGGATACATCTATGTCTCGGACGACTACGGTGAAACTTGGGCGAAGCGCATGGCAGACCTCCCTCATCGCTGGATTTCTGTGGCCTCGTCTCCCGACGGCACCCAACTGGTGGCGGTGGACACAGGTTTCGAAGGTGGCGCAGGCGGGCAGATTTACACTTCTTCTGATGCAGGCGCGACGTGGACTCCAAGAGAGCAGAACCGAGTATGGAGGGCCGTCACCAGTTCAGCCGACGGCCAGACACTGGTGGCAGTCGTGGGCAGCGACCACCTCATCGGAACCCGCTCAGGCCGAATCTACACCTCCTTCAACGGCGGCGTGAGTTGGAGGGCCGAAGAGACCGACCGCATCTGGAACTCGGTGGCTTCGTCGGCAGACGGCACCTTGTTGGTGGCGGCAGCACTCGATCAGTTGTTCACGTGCGACGCCAACTCCGTTGCTTTGAAAAGCACGCCACCACCCTCCGCTCCATCAACATCGCCGAAAACAGACACACGCAGGACCGCAAACCTGCTCGCCTCCGTCGATGTGAAGCGTGATGCAATTCACGACGCTGCCGCAGGCTCCAACGTTTGGAAATCCGACGGCAAATCCCTGACCTTCACCAATACCAGCAAGGCGGGGCGGATCGCCGCGCCTGTATCACTCAAAAACGCACGTGACTTTGAGATCGAAGTCGTGTGGAAACGCCATCCGTTGGATATGCCCGGCGCTACCACTGACAACTCCGGCTTCATCGCAGTTGATGTGCCGGTGGGATCTGATCGTTGGGTCCGCGTGGAGTTTGCGCGGGCGGGTGACAAGATCAATGTCGGTCGTGAGCGCATCGGCCATACGGGTCCAGGTACGCAGAGCCAGGGCGGCATGCGTCTTGTGATCAGGTGTCAGGGCTTGAACACGCTCAATGTGAAGATCGACGGACGTGACATCGGCTCCCTCACGGTCCTCGAACCTCACATCACCGCCGGACTCGAAGGACATCCCATCTTCAAGAACGAACAACTGCCCGCGCTGTGGTGCGCGCCTGGCGACCATGAGTTCGTCGAATGGACCGTGCGCGCACTGGAGGGAGAGCTGGCCATGCTCGGGGTCCCCTCAAGCGTCAACGATCCGCGTCTCGCGCAACTCGAAACCGGCTTCCAATCCCGCTACACCAGCGACGCGCAAAAGCCCTTCGAAACGGCGCTGGCATCTCTCAACCGAAGCTATGTGGCCAACGGCATTGCCCGCGCGCGTGCGGCCTCTCAGGCGAAGGGCAGCCTGGCTGAAGTCACCGCTTTGGATGCAGAGAAAACCGCCATTGAACAAGGGATTGGCGTTCCTGTCGAGGATGCAGCAGGCACACCCGCTTCGCTCAAGGCTCTGCGCACCACTTACCGCACCGCATGGGCAAAAATCACCACCGAACGCGATGCTAAAGCCGCGCCACTGCTCGCCCTCTACCTTAAAGCCCTCGACTCCTACGTCACTGAACTCACCAAGGCGGGCAAAGTCGATGAAGCGAAAAGAGTTCAGACACTGCGTGACATTAAGGCGGCCGCGGGCCCAGCCTCCCGGGCGATCTCGCCAGACGCCGTCACGAAAGATGGCTTCATCAACAGCCTCGGCATGAAGTTTCTCCCGGCGAAAGGCACGGACGTCCTGTTCTGCATCCATGAGACGCGGCGGCAAGACTTCGCCGCGTACGCCGATGCCAATCCAGGTGTGCCTGAGAATTGGAAGAAGGCCGAACAAAACGGCATTCCCTGTGGCGACAAAGACGATCATCCTGTCGTCGGCCCGAGCTGGGAGCAAGCAAAGGCCTTTTGCGCCTGGCTCAGCAAGAAGGAAGGCAAAACCTACCGACTGCCCACCGATGAAGAGTGGAGCATTGCCGTGGGTCTGGGGCGCTTTGAGAAACGCTCCAAGGATACCACGCCCGAGATGCTGAGTGATCAACAGCGGACGGAATATCCGTGGGGCGGTGACTATCCGCCAAAGACCAAAGATCAGGCGGGGAACTTCAGTGACATGGCCTCACACGACAAGTTTCCTGACCTCGGATTCATCGACGGCTATGACGATGGCTTCCCCACCACGTCACCGGTGATGAGTTTCAAACCGAACAAGCTGGGCCTCTACGACATGTGCGGGAATGCGCTGGAGTGGGTGGAAGACTGGTACAACAGCGCACAGACCAACCGTGTGCTGCGTGGTGGTTCATTCATGGAAACTGGCACCAACTTGCTGTCGGCACACCGCCATTTCGACGGTCCCTACCTTGGCCGCCACTTTACCGGTTTCCGCGTGGTGATTGATGTCTCCGGGAAAGCGCCCTGACGCCACAGCCCCTCGACCATGAGCACCACATCCTCCTCCGCTTCCAAACCCTCCGGCATGTGCAGCCGCCTACCCTGAAGGAGACGTAGGCCATGCTGCAGCAGTATCAGTATGAGTCTTTGTTCCTTCTAGCCCGTGGTCGCATGAGTGCGGTGAACAAGGCGGTGCAGGTCTCTGGTGACCCTTCATTCGCTGAACTTTTCACCCGCACGCACGCCCAGCGCGAGCCGCAGCGGATTAGAATCTGATTCTATCATGACCATCAAGGTCTTAGCCTACTGCACGGTATAGCCCCGCTCGAAACCGCCTCGGGATACGCTCCAATCCAACCGCCGCTCCCGCGAGTGCTCCTATGACCGCGCCGCGATGGCAGTTGTCGCCACCGACGTTCGCGTTGGCGATGACGGCGGATTCGAAATCGTCCGCGTATTTCCACGACAGGTAGAGCGAGGCAGCAAACGCGTCGCGGATGTAGCAGGCGGGGCTCAAGCGTCTTCCAATGACAACGTGATCCGGCTCGCGGCTCCAGTCTGCGACTTTGCGCTGCGAGATCCACGTGCTGCCGTGTTTCAGGATCGACTCACGCAGAGGCTCACCACCGAGCACTTCGAACACGATGCAGGCCATGGCCGTGGCTGCCTCGATGACATCAGCGCTCCCATGCGAAAAGCCCACATGCGCGCGCACGGCCTGCATCGCGGCATCTGGATCATCGGCGAAGTGCGAGCAGAGGAGGCCCACATGCGCTAAACCGCCGATGTGCACGTCCTTGCCGCCACATTTCGCCGGTTTGGCTCCCCGTGCGAGACAGGTGAAGAAGTGCCGATGATACTCCTCCACGTAGGTGTCCCGATGACTGCCCGGCATGCGCATGAACTCGATGTAGCGCCGCAGATATTCGTCGAGGTCATAGCCGTTGCAGGCGGCGAGCGATTCGCCCAGCACATGACCAAGCTGCACATTCAGGGTGTTCTCCCCTGCATGCAGGAATTGATGGTAGTGAATACCGTGAACGCCCCAGAACCGTGCCTGATCGTGAAGAATGTCGCCACTCTCGTTCAGCGGCACATACGACGAACGCCACAGAATGCTGTCCGCATGCGGATTGCGCGGCACCAGGTAATCACGCACGATTCCGTAGTCGCGCTGCAGCGCCTCGCGGTCATAATACCAGTGCACCGGCATCGCGAGCGCATCAGCGATGAAGGGGCCGATGCGCAGGCCTTGTCGTGTGTCAGCCGAAGTCGCCGTGATCATGATGTGAAATCTGGATGAGCCGCCACGTCCGCTCCCGCGAGCCAGGCGTCTTCGATGCGCGAAGATCTCATTGCATCGCCGGCGAAATGAAGGCCTGCGGGCAGTGCCACAGACGGCATCGCATTCTTCACCCGCGCATAGCGCCAGCGATGTCCGAGAGCGGTAGCAAAGCTGGCGGCCGGCAGTTCCCAGCGCTCCTCCACCATGGCGCGGACGAGCGGCGGGTACTCCCGCAATGGCCGCTCCAGATGCTCGCGACTGAACGCCTCCGACATTTGCGCCACGATCACCGTCTGCCCGGCCGCAATGCGCGAAGACTTGTGATTTTCACAGGCGCTCCAAGCTAGCGGCCCGCGATGATCGCTCACGGCATAGCGCTCCTCGGTCTTGCCCGGCCATGCACCGTGATAAGCGAGCAAAACGGTGATGCAGGGCACGTAGTCAAAGTCCGCCATCACTCCGAACAGCCGCGCTGTTTGCGGCCATGGGGCAGAACTGATGACGTGATCAAATGTCTCACCACCGACCTGCCGCGTGGCATCCACCACCTCAATGGTCGTTTCCGTTTTCACTTCAAGACCATGCGCGAGATCACGCACCAGACGGCTGTTGCCGTCACGATGAAACCAACGACCGGAATCCGGCAGTTCACGGCACTGCTCGTCGAGCACCGGAGCGGAAATCCGCATCAGCGCGTCACCAGACGCAGACTCTGCAGCGGCGCGGAACCGGGCGTCGCGCAGCGTCAAATACTGCGCACCATGATCGACGACATGCCCTTCCCAGCGTTTCGAGGCGCAGCGCCCGCCGTAGCCTCGTGATTTCTCAAAAACCGTGACCGCATGTCCGCGTGCCTTGAGCGCCTGGGCGGCGGAAATGCCGGCTATTCCCGCACCGATGATGGCGATCTTCAAGGGACGGATTTCGGCTTGAGCGTGATTCATGGGTAGGAATTAAACGATCCTGCTGCGTTCATGGAACCATGAGATCGTGGTCAGAGCATCGGTATCTGCCGGGCACGCGTATCCATGCACGCAATCATGAGCGAAACAGAAACATCAGCAGCAAGCGTGTTCGAGGCCTCCACGCTCGTGGCCGCGACACCCGAGACGCTCTTCGCCTTCCACGCCGATCCCCATAACATCACAGAGGTCATGCCGCCGACGCTGAAACTCGTGAAGCTCATCACCGACGGCCCCGCGCTCGAAGGAAGGCTCATCGAATTGCATTGCCGCGACTGGGGCGTCATCCCGATGCACTGGCTGTGCCGCTGGAAACAGGTTTCGCCACCGCATTTGCTGGTCGATGAAATCATCGAAGGTCCGTTCCGGCTGTTCGTGCATGAGCATCGCTTCGAGGCTGTGGATGCAACGCATTCGCGCATGACGGATCGCGTCACCTACGCCTGGGGCCGAAGCTGGTGGGGACGCATCGTATCCGAAACCGGGGTGCGCGCCTACCTGATAATGCTGTTCGCCTTCCGTCATCATCGCACCCGCCGCTGGGCACGGCTTCGCAATGAGCTCTCCAATCACGATGCCGGCTGAAAATCCATCGGCAGGGCGATGCTCTCCCACGCCGCCCGTTCCTTCTCCGTGTCGGCAGCCCTTCGCTGCACCTTTCCATTCGCGTACTTGCCCAGCGTGAGGCGCAGCGGCGGCGAGTCCGACTCCACCACCGCCAGGACGGCCTTTGCCAGTTGCGCCGGATCACCCGGCTGTCTGCCGTCCATTGATTCGAGGAAGCGCAGGAATTTGCCGCTCGTGCGCTCGTAATCGGCGATCGTCTGCTCGGCGCGCTCCATGGATCGGCCGATGAAGTCGGTGCGAAACGGACCCGGCTGCACCAGCGTGATCTTGATTCCCAGCGGCGACAGTTCCTGCCGCAGGCTCTCGCTCATGAACTCCAGCGCCGCCTTCGCCGCCCCATAGATGCCGAAGCCGGCATAGTTCGAGATCGCCGCCGCCGCGCTGATGTTCACGATGTGCCCGCTCTTTTGCTCACGCAGCATCGGCAGCGCTGCACGGATCACATTCAGCGGTCCAAAAAAATTGGTCTCCATGTTGCGGCGGATCTGATCATCACCGCACTCCTCCACGGCACCTATCAATCCATAGCCAGCGTTGTTCACCAGCACATCGATGCTTCCCCAAACATCCGCCGCCTTCTGGATCACCTGTGGAATCTCCGATGCCTCGGTCACATCCAGCGTCATCACGTCACAGCTTCCTGCTCGTTCCAAATCCGCAATGCGGCGCACATCCCGAGCTGTGGCGATCACCCGATGCCCTGCAGCCAGCGCTGCCTCCGCCATCGCGCGGCCAAAGCCGCTCGAACATCCTGTGATCAGCCAGTTTTTTTGATTCATGAGGGATTCAGTCTCCAAAGCGTGAAGTTCAGGGTCGTCGCAAACGTGACCCAGGCGAGATACGGTACAAACAGCCATCCGGCCGTCGCATTCACCCGACGAAAGCTCAACAGCGTCAGCAAAATCGCGATCCACAGCGCCACGATCTCGATCAGCGCCCAGCCCATCGCATGCGCACCGAAGAAGAGCGGCGTCCACACGGCATTCAGCGCCAGTTGCACGAAATAGAGAGCGAGCGGTTTGGAGAAACCCACGCGCTTCCATACCAGCCACGCCGCGACGGCCATCAGCGTGTAGAGAAGTGTCCACGCCGGGCCGAACAGCCAAGACGGTGGATTCCACGTCGGCTTGTTTAATGACGCATACCATGCTCCCGGCATTGAGCCGATGCTCAGCAGCGGTGCGCAGAAGGTAATAATGATGAAACCGGTGAGGGCGAGGCCGCTGCGCAGCTTGGAAGGTGAGTTGCTCATGCCTCCGAATACTCCATTCGGAGCTGCTTTGCCTGCTTTTGAATGGCCTCACGCTGCGATTCGTTCAGCCGTGCCAGATTTCGGACCTGCATGCTCATGCGCTGGTTTTGCCGCAGCTTGGGCTCATGCTGCAGGAGATAATCCCAATACAACGTCGTGAATGGGCAGGCCTTCGGTCCCGTGCTCTGCGCCGGATCAAAGCGACAGCCCGAGCAGTGATTGCTCATGCGCTGGATGTATTTGCCGCTCGCCACATACGGCTTGCTCGCCATCACGCCGCCGTCGCCATACTGCGACATGCCCAGCGTGTTCGGCAGTTCCACCCACTCGACCGCGTCCACATAGACGGCCAGATACCACTCATGCACACGACGCGGATGCACGCCATAAAGCAGCGCAAACAAGCCCGTGACCATCAACCGCTGAATGTGATGCGCGTAGCCGAATCGCAGCGTCTGAGCGATCGCGTCACGCATGCAGTTCATCTCTGTTTCGCCCGTCCAGTAAAAACGCGGCAGCGACTGCTCGGCGTGCATCGCATTTAGCTCAATGTAATCCGGCATGTGCCGCCAGTAAATGCCACGCACGAATGGCACTCATTTAAGCAGCTCATCGTGCGTATTTGCGGGGGCAAAGTAGGCTGAGAAAGCATGACGCTCCGCCTTAATCAAGTGCCATTCATGCCACGCACATATTCACGCCAGCCAAGAATCTGCCGGATGAATCCCTCCACCGAAGCCAGCGGTGCTTTTCCATCGCGCCAAGCTTGTTCCGCCGCGGCGATCACCTCGCGAGGATCCAGCAGCTTCAGATTCATCGCCGCGCTGAGGCGCGAATGATACAGCCACGGTTCGTTCGTCCACATCGCATCCTGATACTGCCCGAACTCCGCCAGTCGGTGCTCGATAAAGTCATGCAGAGCCAGCCGCGCCTCGTGGGCCGTCACCGGCCAGTCAAAGTCATCCAGTGTGCCGTGATGCTTCGCGAAGCGCTCGTTCACCATCGCGATCACTTCTTGCGTGAGCGCATCCGGCTCGAACCGACGCGGCGGCACGCGCAGTCCAGGTCCGGCTTTGCCAAACGAGCCGCGATTGTCGTGATCAAAATTCCACTGCCCGCCCGTCGGTTTGCCCTCGTCCATGAGGCAGCCGGTGCGCTGCCGCATCTCGCGATAGAAGAATTCCATGCGCAGTTGTTTGCGCCCTTCCGCATGCTTCGCGAACTCCGCCGTCGTGCAGAGAAAGTGGCGATCCTCATGCACCTTGAGCGGCAGTTTCAAATCTGCGGCCGCTTTTTCAACTTCCTGCTGCACGCCCCATTCACCGGCATGCACCATCACGAGTGCCTTCGGCTTCCAGTCCTTCACGCTTGCCTTCAAGGCTGCTGCGAAGTTGGGATGTGCTCCCATCTCGTGATAAGCCACCCGCCAGCCGCGTTCGATCAGCGCCTCGCGAAAATGCCGCATGGCAGTGATGAACATCGCGATGCGCCGCTTGCTGTTCCACACCTTCGTCGATTCCTCCGACACCTCCGCCATCCAGACTGTATCGTGTTTCGGATCGAAGTCGTCCAAGGCCGCCGATTTCAGGTCTAGCTGATCACCGAGAACAAGGATGAGGCGGGAAACACGCGGCATGAGATTCGGAATTACGTCCGCGCACCTCACGGCGGCTTCGCAAAATATCAGGATTATCCAAAGCCGATGCATGCACTCTGCATGTTCGAGAACGTTTATCTTAGCATGTTCCGTGTCATGCCGAAGCATCTGCTGCTGTTCCTCTCCCTCGCCGTCTCCATTCATGCGGAGCCGGTGAGCTTCAGTCTTGAGGTGCTGCCGCTGCTTTCCTACAACTGCCTAAGCTGCCACGGTCAGGACCAAGGACATCGCAAAGCCGATCTGCGGCTCGACACGGAAGACGGCGCGCGCGCCGTGATCAAATCCGGCGATCTGATCGAACGCATCGTCACGGATGATCCCGACGAGATCATGCCGCCGCCGAAGTCGCACAAACCGAAGCTCAGCGCGGAGCAGATAGGCACGCTGAAACGCTGGATCGCCGAAGGAGCGAAGTGGGGCAGGCACTGGTCGTTCGAAAAGCCGGTCAAACTGCCCACGCAGGGCCATCCGGTGGACTTTTTCGTGAAGGCACGTCTCGCGAAGGAGGGCCTCACGCTCTCGAAACCTGCGCCAGCGCACACGCTGCGCCGACGGCTCTCGTTTGATCTCACCGGGCTACCGCCTACCGGCAAGACTGATCAAACCGTCGATTCGCTGCTAGCCTCCCCGCACTTCGGCGAGCGCATGGCAATGTGGTGGCTCGATGCTGCCCGCTACTCCGACACGGACGGCTTCCAGTCTGACGCCACGCGCACGAACTGGCCCTGGCGCGATTATGTCGTCGATTCGTTCAACGCGAACAAGCCCTTCGACCAGTTCACGCGCGAGCAGTTCGCGGGCGATTTGCTGCCGAAGGCCACGCCGGAGCAACAGATCGCCACCTGCTTCCATCGCAATCACATGACGAATGGCGAAGGTGGTCGCGACAAGGAGGAGTCGCGCATCGATTACGTCATCGACCGTGTGAACACGATGGGCACCGTCTGGCTCGGCCTCACGCTCGCCTGCACGCAGTGCCATTCGCACAAGTTCGATCCGATCACGCAGCACGATTACTACGGCCTCCACGCCTTCTTCAACAGCATCGACGAAGACGGCGCCGCCGGCACGAAAGCGAAGCCGTATCTGAGCTATCAATCGCCTTATGCCGAGCGCGCTGTCACGGAAGCGCAGCAGCTCGTCGATCAGCGCAAGCCGGTCGAGGCGAAGGCCAAAAACGATGCGGAGAAGCCCTTCGCCAAATGGCTCGCGGAACAACAAACCCTCCTCGGTAGCGGAAGACGTGAGTTTTCCGTTCCCTTCACCGCCTGGCATGTCGTGCACGGCAGTGTGGAAGCGCAGGAAGGCACGAAGCTGGCTCAGAACCAAGACGGCATCGTCACCGCCAGCGGCCCGAATCTAAAACAGGATGACTATCGGCTCATCGCGCCAATCAAACTGCCACGCATCGCCGGGTTGAAGCTCGAAGTGCTGCCGCAGAACGGTGTGCTCTCACGCGGCAAGACCGGCGAGTTCATTCTCACCGACATCAAGGTGCAGGTGCGCCGCAAAAGCAGCTCGCAGATCCGCGACATTGCCGTTCGCGATGCCATTTCGGACACGAAGGTCGAAGGCAAGGCGAAGCAGTATGGCGATGTCAAAGGCACGCTCGATGACGATCCCCGCAACGGATGGACGACGAAGGGGTATCCCAAAGACCAACCGCACACCGCGCTCTACGAACTCCCCGAACCGCTGGTGCTTGAGAGCGATGAAGAACTCATCTTTGAACTGCTGCAGCGCTCGACTGACGGTGATGCGAACATTTCCAGCTTCCGCCTTTCAGCCACCGATCAACGCGGCCCCGCTGTGCGCGAACTCGCTCCTGCGCCGCTAGCACAACTCGCAAAAGGCCAGGTCGAGCGCGAACGGCTGCTCGCGCAGTTCTTGGAGGACTACGCACCGTATCAGGTCGCCAAGGCGTCGCTGGATCGTGCGACGGCACAGCTCAAGGAATTCACGACCGCGGCCGGCAAGCTCAACGTCATGGTCCTGGCCGAACGGAAGGAACCGCGCGATACGCATGTACTGGTGCGCGGCGTTTGGGACAAGAAGGGCGACGTGCTGAAGCAGGATGTGCCTGCGGCGATCGCACCATGGCCGGCGGGTGCCGCGCGTGACCGACTTGGCCTCGCGAAATGGATCACCTCGAAGGACAATCCGCTCACGGCGCGCGTGTTCGTCAATCACGTGTGGCAGATGCTCTTCGGTGCAGGACTCGTGCGCACGCCGGACGATTTCGGCCTACAGGGCCGGCGCCCCACGCATCCCGAACTGCTCGACTGGCTCGCCGTCGATTTCATGGAGCACGGCTGGGATGTGAAGCATCTCATCAGGCAGATCGTCACCAGTGAAACGTATCATCAGGACTCGAACGCGAGCCCCGAAATCATCACGCGCGATCCGTCGAATCTTCTCCTCGCACGCGGCCCGCGCTTCCGCCTGCCCGCGTGGATGCTGCGCGATGCCGCGCTCGCCTCCTCCGGTCTGCTCAATCCCGCGCTTGGCGGCCCACCCGTGCGTCCGCATCAGCCGGAAGGCGTGTGGGAGGAGATTTTCATGGGCCGCTTCACCTATGAGCCAAGCCCGGGCGCGGCGCAGTATCGGCGCACGCTCTATGCCTTC
>JBDNIB010000627.1:0-2924 GCA_041688535.1 Prosthecobacter sp. | reverse complement strand
TATTGATCGCGGTTTTCAGGAGTATTACGGCGTGATGATCGGCGCGGTGAACTACTTTGATCCCAATCGGCCCGATCCGCCGGGAATGAAGCACAGCGGCCCGCCGTTGCCCTTTGTCCACAATGCCGAGCCGGTGAAAAACGTGCCTGCAGACTACTACATCACGGATGCCTTCACCGATCACGCCGTGGCGCAGATCCACCAGGCCACGTCGCAGAAGAAGCCGTTCTTTTTACATCTGGCCTACACGGCACCGCATTACCCGTTGCAGGCGCGTGCGGAGGACATCGCGAAGTATCGTGGACGCTATCAGCAAGGCTGCGAAGCACTGAGAGAGCAGCGTCATCGGCGGCTGATCGAGCTGGGTCTCATTGAGAAAGATTGTGTGCTGCCGCCGCCCGACAAGAAGACCAGCAAGGAGCGCTACGATGTGGAGCCGGATGCGTGGGCGGGTGTTGATCAGGGCTGGGAGGCAGCGAAGATGGAGGTGTATGCCGCCATGGTGGATCGCATGGACCAGGGCATCGGGCGCGTGCTGGACGCGGTGAAGCAGAGCGGCGCGGAAGACAACACGCTGGTGATTTTTTTCTCCGACAACGGCGTCTGCGCCAGCCGCTCCTCCAGCGCGGCGCATGAAGCCTACCGCGCGGGAAAACCCGTCGGCGATCAGGATTCCTACATCCTCGGTGGTCCCGGCTGGGCCACGGCGCAGTCATCACCCTTTCGCCGCTATAAAACATGGACGTATGAAGGCGGCATCTCCACGCCGATGATCGTGCGCTGGCCGGCACAGGTGAAAGCCGGTTGCATCACCCGCTATGTGGCGCATGTCTTGGACCTCATGCCCACGTTTATCGAGATCAGCGGCGCGGCGTATCCACCGCAGTTCGCCGGTCATGACACAATCCCGCTGGAGGGCCGCAGCCTCATGCCCATCCTCACGGGCGCAGGCGTGAAGGAGCCGCGTGAACTCGGCTGGCAGCTCTACTGCAGCCGCGCCTATCGTCAGGGCCGGTGGAAGATCGTGTGGGGTGTCTCCACGAAACAATGGGAGCTTTACGACATGGTCAAAGACCGCACGGAGACCCGCGATCTCGCGGTCGAAACCCAGCCATCGTGGCGAAGCTCCGTATCGCCTGGCAGGCCTGGGCCAAACGCAGCGAGGTCCCATGATGCCGTTCCTTTTTGAATCCACTCCTATGAAAACAACACTCCTGCTGTTCACACTCATCGCCAGTCCATTGCTCGCCGCCGATCTACCGCCAATGCTGAATCTCCCCGGCACGGGTGGAGACGCGAGCAAGATCGACTACGCGGCGCTGCCATTGCTGAAAGGCGAGCACGCGGTCGTTTGTCCGTTTGATGAGCAGTGGAAGTTTCAGCTTCACAACTACCTGCTGCATCACGACGGCAAATTCTGGTGCATGTGGAGCGCGGGGCCGGTGGTGGAGGACTACCCGACGCAGCATGTGCGCTATGCCACCAGCGACGATGGTTTGCATTGGAGCGCACCGAAAAATCTCACCGGCATGCCTGCTGAGGGCCGTGCCTATATCGCGCGTGACTTCTGGCTGCGTAATGGCGAGTTGCTGGGACTGGCCGCCAGTTACAAGGGGCACGGCGCATTCGGTGTGGACAAGGATCTGAAGCTCGTTGCCTTCGCGTGGAACCGGGAAAGCCAATCATGGAGCGAGAAAGGCGTGTTGCATCAGGATGCCATCAACAACTTCTCGCCGCAGATGCTCTCGACCGGTGAGTGGATGGTCACGCGGCGCGATGCGCGCTTCAATGTGACCATGCTTTTCGGCGGCGTGAAGGCATTGAATGACTGGCGCGTCGTTCCCGTGGTGGACCGATTGCAGGCCGTGCGCACGAGCAAGTTCAGCCCGGACGAGCCTGTGAGCTGGGAGCAGTCGGACGGCACGCTCATCGCCGCCATTCGCGATAACGGCGGCTCCGGCATGTTGTTTCGTTCCGTCTCCGCCGATCACGGTCAGACCTGGAGCGCGCCCGTGATCACGAACTATCCAAACGCGACGAGCAAACTCTTCACATTGAAGACCAGTCGCGGCTATCGCGTGCTCGTCTCGAATGCGAACTCGAAGATTGGCCGCCGGGAAATGCATCTCGCGATCTCCGATGACGGCGTCACGTTCACCCGCATGGCGCGGCTCGACATCCCGTCTCCGAGGGCCACCACCTTTCAGTATCCGCACGTCATTGAGCACGCAGGCAGCCTCTTCATCGCTTTCTCGAACAAGAAAAACATCACCGAAGTGTTGAAGGTGAAGCTTGATGATGTGGATTCGATTGAGATGTCCGCTGTAAAAATCAATAAGCCTTGATCCACCGCCACTCATGCAAACCCCCTTCAGCCAACTCATGAACTTTGCACTCACTCCACACCGGCTGTTGGCATTCCTCTCGCTCTTTTGCGGCCAATCGCTCGCGGCTTCAGCAAAGCCGAACGTCATCTTCATCATGGCCGATGATTTGCGGCCGGAACTCGGGTGTTACGGTGCCGGGCATGTGGTTTCTCCGAGCCTTGACCGCCTAGCCTCGCGCGGGGTGGTTTTTGAGCGCGCCTACTCTCAGGAGGCGATCTGCATGTCGTCACGCTTCAGCATGCTCAGTGGTTGCCGGCCGGACACGCGCGACATCTGGACGAACCCGGATGTACGTGACCAACTGAAGGACAAAACATTTCTGCCCGCGCACTTCAAAAATCATGGCTACCACTGCGTCGCCCTCGGCAAGATCGCGCGCAATGAATGGGAGGTGCCGTCCTGCTGGTCGGAGCCGCACTTCCTGCCTGCTCACTAGAGTCTGTCCCAAAGGCGGGCGTTTTTCAATCGGGGCGTTTTCCGCGAACTTGCGGAGATTTTCGAGCGGCATGATGGCCTTCTCTTGGCTGCTTGACGACC